>CAYULK010000041.1:0-16016 GCA_964445625.1 uncultured Calditrichota bacterium | reverse complement strand
GAGCGGGAGACGGGATTCGAACCCGCGACCAACAGCTTGGAAGGCTGTGACTCTAAGCCAGCTGAGTTACTCCCGCTTAAATAGCTGCGCGGTGCAAATGTAACCTTCAACCGTCGACTGTCATCAACAAAAGAAGGGAGCTGGCGAGAGGACTTGAACCCCCAACCTGCTGATTACAAATCAGCTGCTCTACCAATTGAGCTACGCCAGCATTTCATCCGGAATTTAACTGATTTCTCAGATGATTTATTTCATAAAATCTCGAGCCACATAATTTAATCAATATTTAAAATATGTCAATAGTTTTTTTTGCATTTCTCTACTATTTTTACCGGATTGAGATCATTTAAGCTATCAGGTACAATCTGTTTTTAATTTGGATTCAATTATGGTTTTTATTTGATTTCTTGATCTATAATAATTATAATTATATTGACCATATGCAAAGCAGAAAACTTCACATTAATCATTCATAAGGGAGGTGTTATGAAGTATTTGTTTATTATTACACTTATGATTCTTTTGCTGGTATCGTCTTCATTTGCTCAGGGTAAGATTGGTCTGCAGATAGGTTACTGGTCACCCGGCCTCGATGAGTTTAACGATGGTTTGCGTGAACTGGGCTCGACAGAAAGATTTAGTGGTAATATCCAGTTTGGTGCCGACTATCTGCGCCCGTTGAACAAACAATGGGACATTAAAGTAGAGGGTTTCTACTGGGCCCAGACAATCACTGAGGAGGACGGCGAGGCCTCAGTATCCATCATTCCCATTATAGTCTCTGCTCTTTATAAGATAGAAGTCAAGGATTCAAAAATCGAACCATATGTTGGTGGCGGGTTGGGTCTTGGTTTTGTAAGCTGGGAGATTGCCTCTGGTGGGGACAGCGTAGATGATACTGCCAATCCACTACTGTTCCAACTTCTGGGAGGCATTAATTACCCCACATCAGACACCATGTTCCTTTTTGCAGAGGTTGCCTATCTGATTGGGTCGTTTAATGTCAAGATATCAGATTTGGCTTTTAACGAAGATGTCTCCATGAATGGATTCTCAATTAAAGGTGGGGTCAGGTTTGCGCTGAATTAAAATAAAAACATGAAATGTATATATCTTGAAGAGCGGCCATCCGGTCGCTTTTTTTGTTTATTGCGAAAAATCATTTGACATTCTCCGGTTGTCACTTTAAATTTTCCGGTTCTTAATACGAGAGATTTTGGTTAATCTGAATTCACCTGCCTTGGTACAACCCGGGCATGGACGATAACTGGAAAGAAAGAGGTAAATTTCAAATGGCTCATAACAAATCTGCCGTAAAACGAATCAGACAATCAGAGATACGGCGCCTGAGGAACAGGGACTTCCGCAAAAAAATGGTAACAGCCCTGAAAAATGTGCGTAATGCAGAATCACGTGAGGACGGTGAAGCAAAACTAAAGAAAGCCGTTTCACTTTTAGATAGTGCGGCCGTGAAAGGTTTAATTCATCGCAACAAAGCTGCCAACCAGAAGTCAAAACTGACCCGCAAAGTAGCTTCATTATAAAAAAACCCCGATCAATGCCGGGGTTTTTCTCATACTTTTTTAATTCAAGCTGTCTTTTTAGATTTTTTAAATGTCAATAACGGTTCTGCGCCTCTGCAAACCGTTTCTTCAGTTATAGTACAGGTTTCTACTCCCGTGAGAGATGGTAACTTGTACATAATCTCAAGCATTACTTCTTCCATTATCGCACGTAAGGCACGCGCACCGGTATTCCTTGCTTTGGCCATTTTTACAACCTCGCTGAGTGCGCCATCTTCAAAAACAAGCTTAGTCGAATCAATTTCCAGTAATTTCTGATATTGTTTGACAAGAGCATTCTTGGGTTCGGTCAGAATGGTAAGGAGAGCATCTTCGTCAAGGTCATCAAGTGCTGTAACCACAGGCAGCCGGCCAATAAGTTCGGGAATCAAACCATACTCCAACAGATCCTCAGGTTCTGCCATGGCATATAAATCACCTTTTGATAATTTTTGCGCCGAGCCGGCCTCACTATTAAAGCCGATCGTTTTTTTACCAACCCGCCGGCCGATAATATCTTCCAGCCCTTCAAAGGCGCCACCGCATATGAACAGAATATTACGCGTATCGATATTAACCAGTTTCTGTTCCGGATGCTTTCTGCCACCCTTGGGTGGGATACTGGAAATGGTTCCTTCCAGCATCTTAAGAATGGCCTGCTGAACACCTTCACCTGAGACATCTCTGGTAATCGAAGGGTTTCCGGTTTTACGTGCAATTTTATCTATCTCATCAACATATACAATACCGCGTTCGGTCGCATCGACCTGATAATCTGCGGCCTGGTAAAGGCGAACCAGAATATTTTCAACATCTTCGCCCACATAGCCTGCTTCGGTCAGGACTGTGGCATCTGCAATTGCAAAAGGCACTTTTAAAAATCTGGCCAGCGTTTGTGCCAGCAATGTCTTACCTGTTCCCGTCGGGCCAACCAGCAAAATATTACTTTTATCAATTTCAATATCACCGATGTGACCCTGATTATTTATTCTTTTATAATGATTATACAGTGCAACAGATAATGTTTTTTTTGCGTTATCCTGACCAATAACATATTTATCCAGCTCGGTCTTTATATCAGAAGGTATCGGCAAATCTTTGAGTGCAGAAATAGAACCTTTCCTGCTATGTGAAGTAATAATATCAGACGCTGTAAGGACACATTCATTACAAATATGCACACCCGGACCTGATATCAGGCTCTCAACTTCAGAGGTCGTTTTCCCACAGAAGGAACAATAAATGCCACCTGGTTTCACTTTGTCTTTACTCATTGCCCTTTTTACCTTTTTTTAGAAGCGCGGAACTCTGTTTTATAACATCGTCAATAATTCCGTATTTTTTAGCTTCTTCTGAAGACATAAAATAATTCCGGTCGGTATCCTTGCCTATTTTATCCTGAGTTTGGTTTGTGGATTCGGCCAGAATTTTATTGAGAACTTCACGAATTCTTAAAATTTCCTTGGTATGAATTTCGATATCTGTAGCCTGACCTTCGACACCACCCAACGGCTGATGAATCATGATCCGGGCATGGGGCAAAGCAAATCGTTTACCTTTGGCGCCTGCTGCGAGCAAGATAGCTCCCATGCTGGCCGCCTGCCCGACACAATTCGTCACGACATCCGGCTTTATATAATTCATCGTATCGTAAATGGCTAATCCGGAAGAAATGATACCTCCCGGACTATTAACATACAAATAAATATCTTTATCCGGATCATCTGCAGCCAGAAACAATAACTGGGCAATAATAAGATTAGCCACATTATCATCAATCGGCGTACCGAGAAAAACAATACGTTCTTTTAATAAACGGGAGAAAATATCATATGCACGTTCACCACGTCCCGTTTGCTCAATAACCATTGGAATGAGTGTCATACCTTTCCCATTTCCTTTCTGATAGATTTTTCTTGAATGGATACTTTTGAATTATCAACCAAGTAATTAAACATTTTTTTTTCAAACAGATCGCTCATCACTTTCTTTTTCAACCCCGGATTATCGGAGTACATTTTTTTCATTTCGGCGTCTGCGACACCTTCAAGATATTTCTGAAAATCCTCTTCTTCGGCCTTAATATTTTCTTTTTCAGCGATCTTTTCCTTTAAATAAAACCATTTAATATTAAACAATGCATCAACCCGGTAATTCTTGCGCACTTCGGCTTCCTCTACTTTCGGATCTTGTTTTTTGATATCCTCGACAATCTGATCCAGATATCTGTCTACTACCGATTCGGGTACATCAAACGGGTTTAATTGCAATAATTCCTGAACAAACTTATTATAAAACCTTTGTTCAGATTCCTGACCCCATTGTGCTTCCATATTATGTTCTACGCGGTGTTTAAAATCCTCAACGGTTGACACACCCTCAAATGCCAGGTTTTTTACAAATTCATCATTGAGTTCCGGAAGTTCCTCTTCTTCTACTTTATCTACTTTTATCGAAAATAATTCTGATTTTCCAGCCAGATGTTTTTGTTCAAATTTATTGTCATATTTTTTTTCAACCGATTTCTCATCGCCGACCTTCAGCCCGATCAATTGCCTCTCAATATCTGCATCAAATCTATTATCGCCCAGCTGAATACGAATATTCTCATATTTTTTTCCGACAATTGGTAATCCTGCTTCATCAACTTCCTGCATGGTCACTGTCATAAAATGTCCCGCCCGGGATTCTTCTTCCACCGGTTTGATTATTGCCTTCTGCTTGCGGATATAATCGATACTATCTGTTACATCTTCGTCAGAGATTTTAAATACCTCTTTGTCAATTTTAACATTGGTATACTTTTTTAGTTCAATCTCCGGAAAAGTCTCAACTTCAACATCCATAATCAGATTGTTCTGATCATCATAATCGAATTTTTTAACCACCGGATCTGCCACCGGAATAACCGCACTTTCCTTAAGTCCGTGCTCATATCCCTTTTGCAATGCGGCATCCAGCGTGTATTTTTCAATTGTTCCCTGGTAGTATTTCTGTACCATATGTTTTGGTGCGTGGCCTTTTCGGAATCCCTGTATATCGGCCTCTTTCTGCACCACCTTAAATTGCTCTTCACGAATCACTGATATATCCTCGACAGGCACCGTGATCTTCAGTTCCTTCTTGCAATTCGACACTGTTAAAACTTCTGTCGATATCATTCTATTCCATTCCTCCCGTAACACACAATTTGTTTTGTCAAAATTATCAATTTACCCTGACGTATTTCTAAAAGCAAATCTATACGACTTCATCAAATTGAGTACCAACATAAGGATCATGCTTTTTCATTTCATTAATTTTTACCCGGATATTGTGCATAATATTTTCCAATTCTTCAGATGTAAAGTTATGAGTTTTAACCTTGTCAAGCTTTGTAAAATAAAAAGAGACCGGATAATACGGCTGGTCCGGATAAATATTAGATAACAGCAATGCATATACTTCAATCTGGATTTTGTACTCCGAAAATGTGCGGTTTAGTTCACTTTCTTGGATTTTATTGGTTTTGTAATCAACCACTTCCCATAAACCTTCAGAATTCAGGAAAATACGATCAATTGTCCCGCTCAGATAATCTTCCCCGATGATCATCATTACCGATAATTCATTTCGATATTCTTTTGCCTTCAGGATAGATTCCAAATAAACAGATTTTTTAACCAGCATCTGAAAATTAATAATTTCCGCGGATATCTGTGACCTGAGAATCGGATCAGCAATTTCAAGATCATTGAAGAACTTATTCAGGTTAAACTCAGGATATTCTTCAAAATATTTATGAGCTACTTTGCCAAACAGGAGTGCCCGGTCTTCATCCCCGGCAAATTTTACCGGAATTTCATAATCATCCGGGAAAAAACCATAATGATAGCGCATTTTATACTCTTCGGGATTCTTATCATGTTTCATAATTTGCGTCGCGGAAAATATTTCCCCCTGCGGGGAATCCGTAACTGCTTGCAGGAAACTTTCCCTTTCAGGTTTGCGCTGTAAACTTTTTACCATTTCCAGCATTTTATTCAGATTATCCCATACAGGTAATTTTCTTGCCTGATCATTTTCTCCGGACTCAGGTATTGATTTGCTAATACATATATTATTAACAAACTCACCCTCCTGAATATTCTGTAAATCAATATTATGCGCCCTGATCAACCATGATGCGGCAGTATCTTCCGGTATTTTATCCTTTTTAGCATGCATCGTAAGCACCAGGGTTTCTTTTGCCCGGGTGCATGCTACATAGAACAACCGTTTCATCTCGGCCAGATCTTTTGTTTTTTGCCCGGTTTTCAACAAATCGAGCAGATAATATGAATCAAAATCCATATCCAGACCCACACTGCGCACCGGTGCTGCAATACCAAGATTTTCACTAAAGACAGCAAGATTTGTTGACCGGCTTCTTAATTCCTGTTCCAGATATGGTATAAATACGACATCATATTCCAATCCCTTTGCCTGATGAATTGTCATTATTTTAACCGAATTTTCATCATCAAGATCTGTCTGAGCTTCGCTCTCTTTATCCTGTTTATGAATAAGATTCTGTAAAGAATCAGCAAATTCGGACAATGATAAAAATCCGGTACCCTCAAACTCTACTGCAATTTGCAATATCTTATCTAAATTTGCTGTAAATCTTTCTCCCTGTAACTGTGAATTTACAATTGCCCGATAATAACTATCATTAAAAATTGATAATAAAAGTTCATGAAATGCGATATGTTCCCTTCGTCTCAACCAATTACGGGCAAGATTTCTGAATCGCTGTAAATTTTTAAAATCAGATTCCGGCATCCGGCCTCTCTCATCCAGGCGATCGATATATTGCCAATATGAATTATGACCTCTTGTGATACCCAATACAAAGAGACCCTCATCGGATACATGCGCAACTGGTGATCGTAACAAAGCAATCAGCGAATTATCATCATCCGGATTCAACATAAAACGAATAAGATAATAAATATCATAAATTTCCTGACGCTGATAAAAACCAATACCACCGATTGTGCGAAAAGGTATGCTATGCTTGCGAAAGGCTTCCTCGATTTCAGAGAGATGAGTGCGTGTGCGCAGCAAAACAGCCATCTGGCCAAATTTATATTGCTCAGAAAGTTTGCCGGCTTTGTATGCCAGAAATTCTGTCTGATCCTGATCATTAAATATAGCCAGATTGATATCCCCGGGTACATCTGTTTTTCTTTTGCAGGTCATCCTGTCGTAACCTACTTCCCAGGGATTTGTATCTGAACGGTTAAGAATGTTTGAAAAAGTTCGATTAATGAACTCACCTAATATCGGCGCAAAGCGAAAACTTTCTCCCAGGACAATATCACTGCGGTCGCACTGCTTATCTGCGATCTTTATAAATTCATTTTTCACCTGATGAAAAACACGGATATCTGCATTTCTAAAGCCATAGATTGACTGTTTAGGATCACCGACAATAAAGAACTTATTTGATTTTAATTCACCCAACAGACTGATCAGAAACCATTGCAGAGAATTAGTATCCTGAAATTCATCAACCATTATAAAACGATACTGAGCGGATAATTTTTGTCTGATTTCACTATGATTCTGCAATAAATTTAAAGTGTACAATTGCAGATCGTCATAATCTACCAACCCCAGTTCATTCTTGCGCTTTGAAAATCTCTCCATAAACCGCTGATACAATAAATAAAATTTCTGCAACTGCGATATAATCTCTTTATCTTTTTCCGATGGTACTGAAATACGACGAATAATTACCGGTTCTAACATCTGAGATAATCTGACTAATGCATCACCGGTTTTGACACCCCATATTTTAGTCGATCCAAAACTACCTGCTCTAGCATACGCCCGATTTGAAGTGGTAGTAAAATGATCAGCCAGATTAAATAACGCCTTCCAGAATGACGAACCATTTTTTCCCACCGAATCGTTGTAATATTGAAGCAGCTCTATCGTATTTATAGCTTTAATATCACCCTGAACATCTTCAGGACCTGCACTCAGGATACTAGCTACGCATAAATTGATATCGGTTACCTGTTTATCCGAAATGGCAATCTTTATAGTTTTTAAGAAAGAATTCATCCATGACAAATAAATCTCAGCTACAGATTTTCCGGTATATGATTCAACAACCGGTGTCATCTCATAGCTGTGCTCAAGGGCAGTCAGCAGCATTTTTTTAAGCATATCTTTACCGAATAATCGAAATAGCGACAGCCACTGCGATTGGTCTCTATCCAGCGACTCAATTTCCTTTTCCAGTTCCTCATCCAGTAATAATTGTCGTTGCATATCATTCAACTGTCTGAAATCCGGGTCAAGACCGGCTTCGACGGGGAATTCTCTTAACAGGCGGGCACAAAAAGCGTGAATGGTTGAAATTGATGCCGAATTCATACGATCCCGGGCATAGATAAGTTTATTATACTGTTTTTTCGGTGGTTTTGAAGTAATCTTTTCTTCGATATGCCGTACCACCCGGTCTTTCATTTCCGCAGCTGCTTTTTTGGTGAAGGTAATGGCCAGAATATCTTTGACATCGACCGGTTCATTCATGAGAATATCAAGATATCGCTCAACCAGTAAAAGCGTTTTGCCTGTACCCGCTCCCGCCGTGACAGAAAGATTGCAATCGCGTGATAACGCTTTTTGCTGCTGGTCTGTTAAAATGTTCATGTTAATTCTCATCATTCTCAGCTATGGCTCTCAACTTTGCTACATCTTTACGGCATATTCTTCTAAAGGTACAATAGGACTGGCACCACTCATTCCCGGGATATTTTGTATGGTTAAATTGTCCTTTTAACATACTATCTATATGATGTAAAACATGGTTTATGGCAATTCCGGATAGTGCCTCAAATTCTAGCGGATATGATTTATTTGGTAATCTTCCGTGGCCCCTCTTTATTAATCCGGGTTCTGTTTCTGAGTCAGAAACAGCCACTATCCTCTGACAATTATCCGCATCATGAATCTGATAATATATCCCGGCTACCGGCTTATATTTTTTCATCAATTGATTTATGGCAGCCATATAAACGGGTAATTGCAAACTTGTACCCTCATACATATCTCTGATTGTGGCGTTTTTCCCTTTACCCGTTTTATAGTCAATAATAAAAACTCTGTTTTCACTATTCGAATCAATGCGGTCAATCTTTCCGGATAATTTTATTATGTCCTTCCCGTGTTGAATTTGCAAGGGGTTTTTGACAGAATGCTGATCACTATCACCGGCGCTTTTTTGCAGACCAAATGCAAGTTCAAAATAGATGGGATGATACGGATACTCGGTCATTTCATTTTGCTCAACCTCAAGAAATTTTTGTAACAGTCCTTTCTCCTCAGTACTGCCCAGTATATTTTCCTTTTCCAGTGTCCATGCGAGCCCCTGGTAGGGCAATTTATTCAGATGATTTTCTGCAATTTCCCGTAATAATTCCCGATGTTGCCATGGTTCATTTGAACTGTTTTCCCTTTTGAGACCAGTAAAAAATTCAAACAGAATCTGATGAATCAGTGCCCCTCTTTCCATCGCATTAAATGTTTCCTCTTCTTCCTCTTCATCAGGCAGATTCATAATCCGCTGAAGAAAATACTTCATCGGGCAAAACGCATATAACTCCAGAGCTGTTATTGAAAATATACTCTTCTTGATTTTTTCTTCGAGATGAGTCAGAATGAAATTATTTGATGACAGATTTCCTTCGAAGGCACTAAAGCCCGAACGACTATTTTTAATATATGAATCGCTGATAACATTCAGCATAAATTTTACATTCTCCGGTTTAGTAAGACTGAACCATTCGGTTATCTTGTGCATATCTGCCGGAGAGAATTCTGTCCTGATTTTTCCGGCCAGATATTCCGGCAAATTGGTTCTGTTCAGAAAAAAATCATCCGGGCTTGTGTCTTCAATTGTATCGACCGATGTTACAATCTGAAGATTGCGGATAAAGGAAGAAGGAAGTAAACCTGCATCATCTTCATATAAAGGATACAACAGAAATTTTTGTTTTGCCGGTGAGACCAGAAGTTGATAGAAAAGGAATCTATCCTGGGCCAACAGATCTTCCACGGCATATAATCCCATCTGATTCCGCTCATGATCATTAAAGAATATATCGCGCTGAAGAGCCCGCGGAAATTCACCTTCCACAAGACCACCAACAAAAAGAATTTCACTCTCCAGTGATTGCACTTCCAGGCGCGGCATAAACTGCACGCCATAATCAGACCATTCTTTAAGATTATAGGTAGCATCACGAATAACAAGTTGCAGTATTTTGCCAAAATCCCGGAGTGAAATATTTGCAATTGTTTGAGTGAGTGTGATCTGATTCAGTAATTTGTAAAATCGGTTATAGGCACGAAACTCACGTTCTTTGGCTGAGCGTGATAAATCATTTTCTTCCCTTTTAAACCATTGCATCATACCCAACCGGTCCAAAGTATTGAGAAAGACAACCGGATACTCATTAAGTGTAGATGCTGAATCCAGATGTGAAACTATGTCGCATATTTGTGTAATTTTTTCACAAATCTCATTAATTATATCCGAACTTTCTTCATTTCCGGATAGTAAACTCTCGCGCCATTTACCACTGAATCTCTTTATCTGGTTATCTTTTATGATTTTGTGATACCGGTTAATATTTATCCTGTATTCGGGACTCAGGAAAGGTGATGTCAATAATTTACTCATCGCACCTGTTTCAAAATTTGAATATCTTAGCGTTAAAACCTGCAGATATGCCTGGACCATTGGCGACTGTGACAGTTTAAAACCGGTGGATAGATTATATGGAATCTCATATTCTGAAAATGTCTTACGAATCAAAGGTGCATACTTTTCAAGATTAGGAAATGTAACCGCAATTCTATGCAACGGCATATTTTCTTTTCGGTATAGATCTCTTATTGTACCGGCAATATATTTGACCTCATCTTCCCGGCTTGGCAGGGATCGGATTATGAATTCGTCTTTATACCTTTCTTGATTTTTATCCGGCCCTGTAGTGCTGAACAGAAATTTATGTATATCAGAATTTCCATTGCCTCTGGTGGTAATTTTGGATGTCAGTGGCTTTAGTGCATCATATGCATTATAGGTATGCCTGAAAAGTGATTCATTGGCCGGATCATACTCAAGTTTAATTGAAATATTATATCTATCAGCCAGTTTTTTAATTATCCCGATCATCGGGGGCGTGTAAATACCATATCCGTTTATATATATCTTTTTTAGTCCCGGAAACAATTTTCTTACCAATTCTGTATCTAATCCGCTCGCCACCTCTGAGAAAATCATTGATTCATCGATACCGTCTTCGCCATACAATTCATAGAGCTGTATCAACAGTTTTGTCAGATCCTGATATTTAGCCTTTGCGGAGAGCGGCGGTTCAGTAAAATTCCCGGGTCGAATTCCGAACTGACTCATCTCAGACAGCATCTGGGCTGTTTTGCTGACCAGACCGGAGGCCGAAGATTTATTATATTTCAGGAACTGAAATTCATTTTGATGCTTTTCAAGCAAATGATTTATATATATCAAACGCAACGAAGCAGGAATGATCTGTTTAGCGGATGGTGTTTTTGAAAATATATATCGGACAAAAGTAGTAAATGTATATACCGGAGGATCGATGATAGCCGGTCTGCCACATTGATTTAAAAGATATTTTTTAAAATACCGAACCGCCCGGTTGACGGGTAGAATATAAAGATATTCATCATCCTGATTTGCATTAATATGTGAGAGAATATCTTCTGTGAAGAAATAATATGCCCCCGAAGGTTCAGTAAAGAGTGTAACATTACCCATATGTATGGTGTCTTTTATTCAGATTCCTTGATAGGTTCTGATCTTTCGACAAACTTAAAACCTTGTTCTTCAAGTTCTTCTAAAACCTTGGTATATACTGCCGGATGTGTGGGAATGTGGCAGCCGCTAATTGGGATTTGTCCGGTCAGGAGAAGTTTTGCTGCAATGGCAGCAGGTAAGCCAACTGTTTTCGCGATTGCCGTATATCCTCCCGGTTCACCATATTCGACAAAGGTGGATACGATTTTTTCGGTTTTTTTATTTTTTTTACTTTTGCTATTATACTCAGCTTCCAATTCATGAACAATGGCCACCATATCGCGACCCTTTTCGGGCAAAGTCAGTTTTTTCCGGAGCAGATCGGTCAGAACTGCTGCAGAAGTATCCTCGGAACAATTGATTTTTTCTTCAGAAAACAAACCCAGCCAGCGAAGGTTCTCCATAATTTTACCGGTTGGATTTATCTTAAGAAAATTTGCTACACCATGTTCGAGATCAGCTCCCGGTGCATGTAAGGGTAAAAACATTTCAACAAGTTCACGATAAGTGTATCGGCATATATCCGGAATATGCATGGCTTCATTGGGTAATCCCAAACGTACTACCTGCAGCCAGGTTTCACTCCAGCCGGGATAACGCAAGGTTCCGCGGATCATGGTATGCGCTGAATCTACACCAAACAAAGTCCGGTATTGCATTGAGTCACGATTGGGATAGGCTTCCATTCGCCCCACACCATCCAGATCCACTATCCAGGTACGCTGAAATACTTCATGATACGGTAATATTTTTATCCGGTTTTTATACATATACTGAGCGCCTAAATCACCTGCCATTACCACGTTTCGGGCATTCCAGGTTATGGCATATCCTAAGGGATTTGACACTGATTCCGGAGCAGGAAGACCGCTGCCATATGATTTAAAGCTTGTAACTTTGCCGCCTTTATCCCGTATTTTCTGAATAACAGACATGGCAGACATGAGGTCAATTCCCGGATCCAAACCCATCTCATTCAATATCAGAATTCCCTTGCGATGGGCATCCATATTAATATCCCGCATCCGCTCATCCTGATAGGATGCTGTAATCATATGTTTGCCATGGGAAACGCAACTGAGTGCAATCAAATATTGAAATTTAGGGGGCAGGAAGTTAATAACGACATCTGCTTTAGCGATTTGTGTATTTCGCATCTCCGTATCATTGACATCAAACCGTATTGAGTCACCGTTGGGATGGCGTTTTAAACTTTTCTTAGCCATTTTTTGATCAAGATCACCTACTGTGACAAACCAGTTGTGTTTTGTTGATTCATTTAACAGATAGGATATCATATATGGTGCGCTCTGGCCGGCACCAAGCACAAGAATTTGTTTCATTGCCATCCTTTGCAGAAAAGTAAAAACAAATTTAAAAACTTAATTTGAAATAAGCCAAGTTGTAATTCAGAAATTTTATTATTGCGGGTTATAATGAAGTGAAGGAGCTAACCACTTTTCAGCTTCTGAAATATCGACCCCTTTTCTACGGGCATAATCCCTGACCTGATCCCGATCAATTTTCCCGACACCAAAATATTGCGATTCAGGATGGGCAAAGTAATATCCGGAGACCGATGCTGCCGGATACATGGCATAATTTTCAGTCAGTTGAACTGCAATATTCTTCTGCGCATCCAGTATATTAAAAATAGTTCTCTTTTCTGAATGATCAGGACAGGCCGGGTATCCCGGGGCCGGGCGTATACCCTGGTATTTTTCTGAGATCAACTCCTTATTGGTCAGATTTTCTGACCTGTCATATCCCCAGAATTCTTTTCGAATTCGTTCATGCATTCTCTCAGCAAGAGATTCAGCCAATCTGTCAGCCAGGGCCTTTATCATGATAGCGCGGTAATCATCAAGTTCTGATTCATATTTTCCGACAATTGAATCAATACCTATCCCGGCTGTCACAACAAATAACCCGATATAATCCTCTGTTTTTGTATATTTCGGTGCAATGAAATCTGCGAGAGCCAGATTTGGTCTCTGGTTGGTTTTTGAAGCCTGTTGCCGGAGCGAATGAACCACGCCTAACAATTTATTCCGGTTGATATCAGAAAATAATTCTATATCATCACCAACACTGTTTGCCGGGAAGATTCCAAATACTGCCCGGGCGGTAAGCAAATTATTTTTAACAACTTCATCAAGAAGATCCCGGGCGTCATGAAAAAGCTTTTTTGCTTCTGTCCCGTATTTTTCACTTTCAAGAATCTGAGGATAACGTCCTTTTAATTCCCATGCTGTAAAAAAAGGTGTCCAATCAATTCGGCTGGTCAATTCCTCCAACGGATAATTTTTAAGTGTTTTTACACCTAAAAACTCAGGAGGATGGATTTGTATTTTTTGCCGGTTAATTCTTAACTGATTTTTTCTGGCGCCGTCAAGTGTGAGCAGTTTTCTCCCGGAATGTTTATTCTCATATGTCTCGCGGGCATCATTATATTCATTTTTCACTTGTTTTATATAGTCTGGTTTTAATTTAGGATTCAAGAGATTTGCGACAACGCCAACCGCTCTGGAGGCGTCCAGGACATGAACTGTTGTCGCCGAAAAATTTGGAGCGATTTTTACAGCCGTATGAATTTTTGATGTGGTCGCGCCACCAATCAGCAACGGCGTCTGTATTTTTTTTCTTTCCAGTTCCTTGGCAACATGAACCATTTCATCAAGCGAAGGCGTGATCAGACCGCTTAATCCGATAATATCCACCTTCTCTTCCTGTGCTGTGGCTATTATTTTTTCGGCAGGTGTTAGTACACCCATATCGATCACCTGATAATTATTACAACCCAGGACTACACCAACTATTTTTTTTCCGATATCATGTACATCACCTTTTACGGTTGCAAGTAATATTTTACCTGCTGTTTTGATTTCTGTCTCTTTTTTCAATTCGTCCAGAAACGGGGTGAGATAGCTAACCGATTTTTTCATTACTCTTGCGCTTTTTACAACCTGGGGTAGAAACATTTTTCCGGCACCAAAAAGATCGCCAACCACATTCATACCATTCATCAGTGGCCCTTCGATAACCTTTAACGGATCATTAAGCTCAATGCGGGCTTCCTCGGTATCGGCTTCGATATACTCCAGTATGCCATGCACGAGAGCATGCCTTAATCTATCTTCAACTGTATATTTCCGCCATACCAGATATTCCTCTTTTTTCTCATTGCTGCTGGCAATATTTTTTGAAAAATCCACCAGACGTTCGGTGCTGTCAGATCGCCTGTTTAACAACACATCTTCCACACGCTCAAGGAGATCTTTGGAAATTTCTTCATACACCGTAATTTGTCCGGCATTAACAATCCCCATATCCATACCGGCCTGTATAGCGTGATATAAAAATGCAGAATGCATGGCCTCTCTGACAGGAGTATTTCCTCTGAAGGAAAAAGATACATTACTGACGCCGCCACTGACGAGAACGCCGGGTAAACTCGCTTTAATCTCTCTCGTGGCTTCAATAAAGTTGACTGCATAATTATTGTGTTCTTCTATGCCGGTCGCTACTGCGAATATGTTTGGATCAAATATGATATCCTGGGGGGGAAATCCAATATCCTCTGTAAGAATATGATAGGCACGCCGGCAAATTTCGATTTTTCTTTCTGTTGTATCCGCCTGACCCTTTTCATCGAAAGCCATGACAATAACGGCAGCACCGAGTCGTTTTGCTTTTACGGCCTGCTCTCTGAACCGGTCTTCACCTTCTTTCAGGCTGATTGAATTAACGATTGGTTTGCCCTGGAGACATTTCAAACCGGCTTCAATCACCGACCATTTAGAGGAATCCAACATTATCGGCACACGTGAGATATCCGGTTCCGAACCCAGCAAATTTAGAAAATGTACCATCACTCTTTCAGAATCAAGCAGTCCTTCATCCATATTGATGTCAAGAATCTGTGCTCCATTCTCTACCTGGGTTCGTGCGACCTCTAATGCTTCTTCATATCGCTCTTCTTTAATCATTTTACTAAAACGGGCTGAGCCGGTCACATTACACCGCTCACCCACATTAATAAAATTCGATTCAGGCCGGATGACTAGTGGCTCAAGTCCGCTCAGTCTTGTAAGGGGTGATATTTCAGGTATGATTCTGGGAGCTATGGTGCGCACCCTTTCTACAATCTGCCTGATATGATCCGGTGTTGTACCACAACAACCCCCAACAATGTTCACAAATCCTGATTCCGAAAACTGACCCAGGACATCGGCCATATATTCCGGGCTGTCATCATATTCACCCATTTCATTCGGCAAACCGGCATTCGGATGGATGCTTGTATACAGCGGTGCCATAGCGGAGAGTTCCTCGATATAAGGACGCATCTCTTCGGCTCCGAGGGCACAATTTATCCCGATACTAAACAAATCCGCATGGCTTACTGACGTCCGGAATGCCTCCAGAGTTTGTCCGGAAAGTGTTCGCCCACCGGCATCTACTATAGTTACAGAAACCATCACCGGTATTCTTGTTCCGGTTACATCAAAACATTTTTCGATTGCAAAAAGCGCGGCTTTGCAATTTAAGGTATCAAAAACCGTTTCCACCAT
>CAYULK010000040.1:0-16035 GCA_964445625.1 uncultured Calditrichota bacterium | reverse complement strand
CAATGTAGTCAAAACTTAAGTTAATGTAAAGGTTTTAATGAAACTTTATACTAGGCTCTCTGTGGTTTTATTTAGTAACCCTGATTTCTCTTTGTTAATAAAAATGGTGACATTACTATTTATAGTAAGGTATTATAGAAAATGTACTTTACTTGCACATTGAAACTATTTCTTTGGTACTTCAACCATTAGATCTTCAATTATTATGGCAAAAGCTGTTGCCGGCAGCAAGTATTGCAGAACTGAATCATTTCTGGTTTTCATTTCCCATTTAAATCCACTTGGTATTGATCCTGTACCTTCGCTGGTTTTTGAGAACAAGTTGCAGGCTCCCCTGACACCATACAAAACCGTTATCTGATCATGGCTGGAAATGTCAGTAAAATTAGCGCCTGAATATTTGTAGTAGGCTTCCCGGACAGGATTCTCTTCCAGTGTTTCCTTCAAACCGGCACCGGTCATAACATCTCCACCCAGATGATGAAAAACAAGCGGTGACGGCCAGTTTTCAAGCACATTTCGGGCTGCTAGAGCTGTATTGTGAAAGCCCAGATTGTGGTCGTCACCCTGGTGGGCACCCATAATCACTAATTCTTTTACCTTTTTTGCCACCAGCTCCGGTTCATTTTTCACCAGATCGCCCAGATTATTGAGAAAACCTACACTAATTATCGTTACAGACTTGTCCGGTTGTTTTGCCAGGACCTCCCGATATACATCCAGAGCACTGGGTGCACTATCATCATTGAGATCATGCGGGAACCTGGTCAGGTCAGTCAGATAGGCAGAAGTATCCGGATCCGGAAAAGCCCCTCGGTATACTCCCACAGGAATATCACCCCGTCCATACCATGTGTTGATGGCATCGATGGCAGCCGCCCCGTCAGGATGCACTTCGTTTAAACATACTGCGAGAAGTTCGGCTTCGCCCCTGTTCTGAAGAGCGTGAATCATGGCCAGACCTCCCACATCATCGACGGCTAGGCACATGTTTGTTTCATATATTATTTTCTTTGGCTGCATTTCCTGAGCACCTATTAGCGACGGCACCAGTATTATAATTGTAACAAGACTAATTACTGTTTTCACAATACGACTTTCACTTTTCATTTTTTATACCTTTCTAAAATAAAGTAAGCCGCCATGGCATTACCATGATCTACCTGAAGATGACTTTTTATTTGATCATGTGTTCCGTTTCCAAAACCACCAGGCCAATCCTTAAAACAGGATTATTTTATTAACTGATAATTTTCTACTATATCATAAAAATCCTTCATTATTTTATCTTTATTAAAATTTTCCCAAATAACTATTTTCCTTTGATTATCAGGCTGATCTATCCATTTTCCACCCGACCATTTTGGCGCAGCTATTTCAACCCGATCTGCCCAGGCAGGATTTTTAACAATGGCAACAGCAGCCATGTCAAATAAAGGTCTGGATGAATTTTCTTCTCTAAAATTTTTAAATAAGCTGACAGAATAATCGCCAAAATTAGTAAACTGTCCACCATGTCTCCCCGTAACCGGATCAGAGATATGCGGACCTTTACCGGGCATTATCTTTCTGATATCCTTTAGATAGGCCTCAACCGCATCCGTTCCGGACGGTTTGCCATATCTGACCATGACCATTTCGAACTCAACATTTGATTCAATGAGGGGCGTTATCGCAGTTGTGTCATTCACAAAATTATATTCACCGGGATCCGGATAGTTTGTCCCAAGCCAAACGATGCGAATATTCGGTGCAATGGATGGATCCTTTTTCAATGCCAGGGCAATATTGGTGAGTTTGCCAACCGGCAACAATACGAGTTTCTTTCCACTTTGAACTTTTGCTCTTTCAATTATAAAATTGACCGCTTCAGAACCGTCAAATTCCTGCTGATTAATCCGATCTTTTATATCATCATATGTGCCGCTGGCCCCTTTGTAAATATTTATTTTAGAATGAAGGTCACATAGTCTGACAATTCTATCCGCCTCTGCATAATGTTCATCTATGGTACCACCATTATGGGTCCGGTTTACCGTAATACCTTCCACATCAAAAATTTGACCGTTGAATAACATATAAGCAATGGCATGCTGGTCATCCAGTTCATTATTTGCATCGGAATCAATCAAGACTCTGATCTTATCTGATTTTGAAGCTGCTGCATCCTGCTGAGATTTTGATTTACAAGCTGAAATAATTAACAATGATGCAATAAGAAAAAGTAGTAGTGTTTTCATTTTTCACCCCTATCTGGTTCTAGTCTGGCTGTTGTCATTAATTTAAAAATTTATTTAGACAGGATAACAGGATTAACGAGATATTGGTTTTCTGTAACCCTTTGTTTTTATTTTTTTTTAGACTAACTGACAAATATTCTAATAATTCGAGTCAAAATCATTTTTATCCTGCTATCCTGTCAAAATTTTTGGATATACCAGACGTCGGATATTATTTAACTAAGATCATTTTCTTGGTAGTTTGGTATTTTTCCGTATTGAGGCGATAGAAATACACTCCGGAAGAAATGCCGGTTCCGTCAAAAAGAATTGAATAAACACCTGCCTGCCGTTTTGCATCAACTAAGGTTTTTACATTGTGCCCTGTAATATCAAAAATATCAATTTTAACATGAGAATCTGTTGGAATGCTGTAATTAATGGTGGTTACAGGATTAAAAGGATTTGGATAGTTAGATAAGGTATAAGCTTCAGGTAGAGATTTACGATTGGATCCGTTTTCCTCTTTAACAGATGTTACAGTCAATAATTCTTTAATTTCAGCATCATCAAGAACCCTATTATAAATACGCAGGTCATCGATTATTCCTTTAAATTCTTCACTGTTATCCATATTTAAACCAATCCGTAATTCAGAACCGGCAGCAACCGGTGCATCTGCATTTTGAATTACTTTATCGGGAATCCCATCCAGATATAATCTGGCTGTTTTTGTAATTGGATCATAAGTACCGGCAACATGATACCAAATGTCAGCTGAAATTGTGGTATTAAAATCTGATTTAGAACTACCATGGTTTCCCCAGCGAAAATGGAATTTGTTTCCATTGGCGCTTTTCCACAAACCAAACCAGTTCCCGCCCCAACGATTATGCTCAATGATCGTCCGCCAACCGTCGGGAATGGATTGCGGAATTTTTACCCACACCGCAAGCGTAAAACTGGTAATGTTAAAATCCGGACTGGAAGGAATGCTAACAAAATCTTTGTTGGTTTTTAAATATATCGCCAGCCCCTCAGAATTACCAGCCACATATTCCGGATTCCCCGAAATTTTTCCGTCATTCCCATGATCTGAGGAATCGGCGACATTGCTTTCAAACATCCAGTGGCCAATGAGATTCTCATCCACAGTACCGACAACGATCTTTACCGGATCCGAAAGCCTTGTGTTGTTATCATTATCAATTACTTTTGCGGTTAAGAAATAGCCGCCTCTCGTAACATTTTCCCAGATTATGCTATAGGGCGCTGTATCATCTTCTCCTATAATAATATTCTGAACATAGAATTCTACCTTTACTACCTGTCCGTTCGAATCGGACGCGACAGCTTCGATCGAAATATCACCGCCCTCGTCAAACCTCTCGTTATTTGTTGGAGAAGTGATTTTAACTGTTGGTATTCCTTCAAGATTAGCCATCAAATTATCAATTATTTCAGTCATGCCCTCATTTGAGACTTTTTTTATCAGATAACCATGGTCTTTGTCCGGTGTTGCAAGCCATTGGTTAGCACCATTTGCTGAAACAGAGCAATACCCGGTTGTTTCCAGATCCCAGTACAACAACGGATCGCGAATGGCTGCGAGAACGGCCGTTTGGTCCCAACTGGACCGGGTTGCGCCCACATAACCGCCGGCAAGTTCATATGCACGTCGTATGGGATTTGACTCTGAAGTCAGGGCAAGTTTTGCACCCGTGAGAATTGGGGCACCTATTTCGTATCCACTGAATAATATAGGTTTTGGCCAGTTTTCAACGGCAAATTTTGTCGCTAACGGATCTCTGTTAAAATTGAATTCGCCGCCGGAACTGGGAAATCCACCGCCCATACATACCCAGCGTTTCACTTTTTTCTTAACAAGATCCACACCATTTAAAGAACTGTAATTATCCGGCTCAGATTTTAATAAGTCCTCTAAATTTGTAATAAATCCGACTGTAATTATTACAACGCTGCTGTCTGGTTGTTCGGAGAGGATCTTGCGATATAGTTCTACTGCATCCCAGGCATTACCTGTTCCTATATCCTGCGGAAATTCAGTGGCAATCTGTTGATTATAACTGGATCCCATACTCGGGCCATCCAAGGCTAATCCGATGGGTATATCGGGTCGGTTATAGAAGGTATTAAATGCGTCAAGACAGGGAGGGCCCCATGTTGCAGAATACCCGCCGCTGGAGACCAACATTGCCAGGATTTCTGCCTCACCCCTGTCGGCAAGCGCATGCAGGGTAGCGGTCGCGCCCACATCATCCCAATCCGGCCCAATGTCAGTATCAAAAATTATCTTTTCTTGTGCAAAATTTATATCAGTATGAATTAAATTAATTGATAATACTAAGATAATTAACCAATATCGTGACATGATTTTCATTTCTATAATTCCAAGTTCACATAAACAGCTCGCTACTGATTGTCTTTAATCATATTTTAAAGTGCATCCATATTTATGATCATAAACAAAAATTTCTACAGAACTTACTTACCATATATCGGTTTGCTAAAACGTAAAACTGGCTCCTAATACACTTACATAGCCAAATATTCCTATATCACGATAGGCATAATCTATTTGAAAGCCCTTTTGTTCGCTGGAGTGTACAAAAACTCCAAATCCAAGGGTTGGTCCGAATTGTGATTCTTCCAGAAATAATCCGCGATAGCCGCCCCGTACAAACACTTTGGCAGTACCCGGCATGTTGAAAGAGTATTCCGCACCAAGATTGACTGATTCACTATTATTATTAACATGAAGTGCATCAGCTGCTAAAGTTAAGCGATGCCTGGTTTGAACAATGGGATTTACAGCAAATCCTACACGAAAAATTAATGGCAGTTCCCAGGACCCGGTTTGGAGATCCGCCTTAACATTTTTATAATTACCGCTCTCATCGGGAGAGATATCTATGGATCGCATTAGGTCAAGGCCGCTGTACTGCATGCGTGATCCGTAGTTAGATAAACTCATACCGATTTTCATACCCTCTCTCTCATCACCGGTTGAGGAAAGAAATGCAGTTTTTATTATAATTCCCAGGTCTGCGGCAACCGCACTTGCGGTGGTATGATAAATGGAAGAATGAATGTATTTTATGGTTGCTCCTAAACCAAACCAGCTTGTTAAACTCTGACCATAAGAAAGATTAAAGGCTAAATCTGTTGGTGTGAAGTTTTCACCGGTCCCTTCCTGTAATTCTAATGTGGTCACCTCCATTTCTCCATAATTTATCCCCATAATACCAACGGCAAATGTGCCCATTGTTGGTGTAACAAATCCAACGGAGGCAAAATAGGTGTATGTATCGGCAATCCATGGTTGATATGCAAATAACACTTCATTATTAGACATAAAAGACAGGCCGGCCGGATTCCAATATTGAGCAGTTAAATTGTCTACCGTACTAACATAGGCCTCTCCCATAGATATTCCTCTGGGTTCAAAACCTAATTCTAAGAAGTCTGATGCAGTTGTACCAACCCGGCTGGGTGCAGATGACGACTGCGCGAAGAGCGTGCCGGTACACGCCAGCATAATGACGAGTGCTACTAGTATGAACTTATGATATTTCATGGATTTTACTCCCTTTAATAATATGGAGATCGCTCTTATTTCAACTTTAAATTCACAAAATTAACTACACGGTTTTATTTTATCACCGCAAATTTCCCTACTTTTTCATCACCTGAGATATTTGATTTCAAATGATAAACATAAACACCTGCAGCAATTTCTAAACCATCTTTGGTAAGTAAATCCCAGTGGACAACACCATTACTAGGTTCATTTTCTACAACAATTTCATCAACCAAATATCCGCTTATTGTAAATATTTTTATTACGCACCGGGAGGGTATATGTGTAAACATTAAGCTTCTTCGCTGATTTAGATAAATATTGCGCACTGCCTGTTCCATCATATTTGTCACGATATATGGATTTGGTACGACTTTCACATCACTTAAATTCTCGTAATTTTGTTTCTCTTCCTCAGAAGCAGAAATTACTGTGATGATGTATTCGTCATCGCCGGAAAACGGGCGTTGACTATCCACCCGGTACACATCTCCAGCCCTTGGTAATTCCGACTCGGAAGCAGCAGCCCTGAAATTGAATGAATAAACACTCAATTGCCATGCCATTTCACCATTCACCATGGCTGAGTATCCCACAAGGACGTCGTCTTTCAGAATATCATATTGTCCGTTTTCATTCGCATCATAGCAAACAAGATCAAGTAAAAAATTGGCTCCTGTTGAATCCTGAAATTGTTTATTCTCAACATAAAAGGGAAATGTCTGGCCCGGCAGAACCAGGCTCTGGTTCCAGGGATTAATACCGAGCAGTTTTCTTACCCCTCTCAGGTTTGTGGCTTTGGTAGTATAATTATCATCTCCGGCCGTAAAAACAATGTCATTTTGCCACGGGAACATTTTATATGGATTTACTTCAACAAATAAATCAAGGGGACCAGATCCATTAATCCAGCCGGATAATGTTGTATCGTGGTATGCCCCTTGTGACGGTACATCAGTTATTGCAAACGTGATACCATCAAATGGATCCGATACTATGTTTGGATTCATATAGTAATAGCGACCTTCAGGATCATAAAGAATATTATCGCCGGAATAGTTTTCCTCTGATTGCCTTATCAATATTTCTATTGAATCCGTAATATCAGAGACCTCAAAACCGATATTTCGCCATACGATACCCATTCCGGGGAATACGGCATCCTTTTTAAAAGTCACAAGCGTATCTGTTAAAAAGCTGACTCTATACTGGTGACCCGGTAAGAGAGCCTGTTCGCTCAGCACACCAAATTCGGCATTACCGGTTCCTTTAATAGCACCGACACCAGTGGTGATCTCTATATTACTTGGTAAATAACCAGCGGCATTTTGACGGGGTGTTACAATTTGCACATTCTTGCCAATGCCGGTTATATTTTCATTCTCATCAACAAGAATGGATGCGGTATTCTCCGCAGGGGCGATATTTGCATTTATTCCCTTTATACCACGATCATATGCAGCAAGATAATAATAGTAGGTCCTGCCATTCTGAACATCATAATCCTCATAATAATGCAGAATCCCTGTATTATTACCTAAAAAATAGGACTCGCCCCCAATAAGTCCAAAATCTGTGAAACCATAATATTCATTTTTTATATCAACTTGATAGATAGGTACTTTCCCGCCAGGATTACCTAATCCATCAACTCTGACCTGAGCATCTGCAAAAAATCGGTCAGTCGCTTTATATAGCTTATATCCTTCAAAATCATTCTCCCCGCCTAGCAGAGGTTCTCGGGAAGATATTTCAGATATATTATCCCATGTCAACACTACCTTACCATCTTGTGCAGTGGCGCTAAGCGTGGGCATTTCAGGCGCTTTGGCAAAACGATAGTCACTTTCATATATAACCTGAACAATTTTTTTCTTTTCTATTAATGAGTAGGGTGAACCGCCCGCATTTAAACTGGCAACATCTTCATAAGCGCCCATAAATGAGCAAGATATACGTTCGGTTGTTCCATGAGCTAATCGGAATGAACCCGAACCAAATAAGGGAGCAAAATCACCGACAATACCTGAATGTTCGTATAATCCCGGTACGCCAATCAGGCTATACATTTCAAAATCAAATCTAGGCGCCGGTGGGTTGTTACCAGGCCATTGTATAAAATGGAAGCTGGTTAAACCAAGCATATCCGATTCAGAAATATCAACTAATCCAAAATTGGGTTCAGCATTTATCCCTTCCAGTAAGTCCGGCTTGTGATTACATTCTGAACCATCTTTATCAGGGCCGGTATAATTTAAATCATTTGGTCCGACGCCATCCAAACCCACATCATCACCCGCATTTTCGCCATTATCATAGATACCATTGCCATTGAGATCATCACCATCCTGCCAATCCTGATCCTCATCCGCGTCCCAATGCTCGACCAACTGGTCTACACTCTTATAGCCATAATATTCCATAAATTTCGCCAGATCGGTAATACCATCCGTGGGCCCTATGATCTGCGTGGCAAAATTATCACGGGATTCGTCTGTTAATCCGTCATCATCATTATCTGTACCATCAAACGAAATTCCAGGACTTTCTAAGAATGCAATACCACAGGTTCCGGGTTTATAACCACCGGCACCGGTATTATTAAAATCCCATATAAAGGCCATGTCACTACTTTCATCAAATCCACCGAGGTCATCCGCATCATCTCCAAAATTCCAAGCATTACCAACGCCCATATCCACAAAGAACCCAAATGAAGTACGAGGCAGATCATAATCCGAAATGTTGCTGATATTGTATTCCCAGAAAATGACATCACGTGTCTGCGGATTTTCCCATTGATATCCGCGAACCTCGACACGCAAACCAAGACCACCCCAGGGCATTCCTTTTTGAATAGTAACGTCAGGATTTCTATCGCCTATTTTTACACCAGGACGTGGATAATACATGGGCAATCCTTGCTCTCGGCGTTCCGGTCTCAGATATTCCTGGTCCTGGGCATCGTTCGCAACAAAATAGCTTTCTAGCTGAGCATATTGTATACCACGGCCAAAACGTCCATTCCACTCACCCTGCCATTTTAATTCATTGCCACGGGCCGGCCATCCTGCCGTGGGCCAGGTAAACGGATCATCACTGACTGCAGGAGATTCACTCAGCTCATTGAAATAACCGGGTACTGCATGAAGTCCCCAAACAATATCACCGGCCGGATTTTGATCAAGCATATCTTCAAAATTCCATTGGGCTTCAATATAATACAGTGTATCTAAATCAGTTCTCGATTTTATTGATGCCTCGTCGGTTACAGGAATGCTATCCTGCTCAATAAAAACCTGGACGCCAATAACAATTGTCATCTGATCATATACCTGCAAACTCTTTTCAGAATCTTTTGGCCACTTTGAGCCGTCAACCAATCCTCTTCGACCAACCTGGGTGTTATTTCTGAATACAGTTAGAAACTGGTTGCCATCCATTGAACCTTCACGCAATGCAGATCGGTCTCCTGCCGGATCATCCGGGCCTTCATATGGTTTGCCAGTCTGGGCAAAAACCTGAAATGTAAGACACAAGAGTAATATTACTACAGTGATAAATAAATTTAGTTGCTTGTCTTTCAACATATCTGATCTCCTACGGACTTAGTTTTTATAATTCAAAAGGTAAATCCCAAGCCCAATTGTATTGAACGTGGTGCTGAATACATTCCAGGATTTTGTAATGTATCGTTAAGCTCAGAGAAATCACTTTTGTAGGTTATTTCATCAATGGGGCGAATAATTCCTGTATAAGCCCGCCCGGTTGTAGCATTTACAATGTTTTCATTCAAATGATCGAACAGGTTATATACCAATAATGTTAGTCTCACATCAACATTACTAATTGAAAAGAGATTATAATGACTTTGTAAATCCACCGTGAATCTTGATGGACGGGTTTCATTATTGGGTAATAGGTTAAGCAGTGCCAACGGACTTTCTGTGATAGGTTGCCATGAATATGGTCTTCCTGAGAAAAAAGCAGCGAAAAGAGAAAGACCAAATTTTGGTGTAGTATAACCTGCCAAAATATTAAGCGTATGACGCTGATCCCATTCTAATGGAATTAATACATTCACCGGATCCTGATCCTGGCCGGCACGGTTAAATGCAGCCTCGGGAGTATCGGCGACCCCGCGCGTATATTGAAGTGAATAATTGGCATTAACTGTAAAATATCCCGAACGATATTGGTATTGCAGCTCCAAGCCCCGCGCACTGCCATAGTCCTTATTATCATATAAACCATAGCGAATCTGGCTATAGGTATAAATTATTTTGGAGCTCAGCAAATCATAAATATCCCGATAATAGACGGCAACCTCAAAATTCATTTCCTGTGTTAATTGCAGCCATAAACCTACTTCATATGAAATAGTTTTTTGCGATTTTAAGAGTGGATTGCCGATCATACCTAATTCAGTTACGCGAAAATTACTGTTCTGATAGAAATAATTAAGAGGTGGAACCTGCAGAAAATGTCCGTATGAGAAGCGCAGTAATGCTGTGCCACCTAAGTTATAAGATAGTCCAAACCTGGGACTGAGATAGTACTGCGGATCAACCGTGGGGTATGTACTCATTCTTGATTTGTCCTGAAAATAATCCTGGTTTGCCGGATTTCTCCAGTCCGTCGGATATACCGTTCTCGGATCAAAATAATCAAATCGCAATCCAAAATTGACAACCATTGACTCAAATTCCATTTTATCTTGAATATAGGCGGCAAATTGAAGAGGCTTTTTTGTATATTCATCGGTATAAACTGTCTGCGATGATCTAATTTCCGGCTCGTAATATGGATAGGTTCGTTTTCCGGTGATCGGATCAATCTCATACCGGGATTCTAAATCACTGCCTTCATACGTATTTCTTATATTATAGAATTGCTGATGCAATGTGACTTCTGATGCATCAATTCCAGTCTTCAAACTATGGCTTCTATGTAGTTGCCAGTTAAAATCTACCTTTAGTCCGATTCTGTCCTCTGTTCGCTGGGTATGATTTTTACTTTGGCCACCTGTTGAAAACCATGATCCCTGCGAACTACCATAAAAATCATGCACATACCTGGGATCCAGTGGGTCTTCAAAAAGATAATTCCCAAGATCGTATTGGTTATACGACAATTTAACCTCATAAAACGCGTTCTGACTCAACATGTGACTTAAATGGAGAGCGGCCATATGTGATTTGGTATTGGTGCTGGGCACTCCATAAGGATTATAGAACATATTATGGCTATAGTTCTGGCCATCGGTCTGGTTATAGGTATAAATAAGCGCAGTTTTAATATCATTGGTCGGCCTGAAAATTAATTTCCCTAAAAAATACAACTTTTCATTATCATCGAGATTCACAATGGAGTTATCACCGTTTGCTTCACTCACATAGTTCCCGGGATAGGCGCTGAAATTACTATAATCGTTAACATTAAAGCGATGAATACCGTTCAAATGTCCTAGATTAGACAAGTAACGACTATCGACAACAAAACCTAAATTATCGCTAATAATTGGCCCGGAAAGGCTTAATGAATAATCCTGTAATCTTATATCAGCGTCTTCAAGACCGATAAATATATCCTTATGTGAAGTAAGATAATTACCTACATTTACAGAACCGGATCCCGTTAGTTTATTACCCCCCTCTTTCGTGACGACATTAACGACACCGCTCATGGCGTTTCCATATTCGGCATTAAATGTGCCTGTAATTACTTCCATGTCTGCGATAACATGTGGATTAACTTCAACCATCGCGTCTTCATGATTGAATGATTCGGTTACCATGACGCCATCGACCATATAAGAAGCTTCGCTGCTGCGTCCGCCGCGGAAATGTGAACCCACCACACCCGGCTGCATCTGCACAATTTGGCTGACGGTTTGAACAGGGAGGATTGCGATATCCTCCGAAGATAAATTGCGTATCGAACTTGTCTGATCTTTCTTAATTGCCACTTTTTCCACGGTGACGGTTATGACTTCACCCTCAAGTATGGAAGAATTTAGTTCACCTTTAACGAATGCGGTTCTATTTACAGAAACGCGGACACCTTCTTTCCGTAAGGTTCCATAACCTATCATCTGTACTTCCAGGGTATATGTTCCTGGTGGTACGTTGAGAATTAAAAATTCTCCGTCTAAATCTGTGGACGCGCCTAATCTTGTATCTATGAGAAAGACATTAACGCCGGCCAACGGTTCCTTAGTATCACTATCTGTTATTACACCTACAATTTTCCCGGTTGTCTGTGCGAAAACATTGCTGAAAAATAAAACAAATAGTAATATGAATAAGTTAGAAAAACGAGTTTTACACATTTTTAGCTCCATGACTGCTTATGTATAAATAAAACAATACACCTAAATCAACAATTTTCGATTAGTTATATTTACAACAGCTCATTGAAATTTTGTTTGTTTCTTTAACACTGTTGTATTTTCAGATGTTTTGATTTTTCTATGCCTGTTCATCTGGAATGGCCAGTGTTTTTTCTGAAACTACATCAAAATCATAAATTGAATCTCATCCCACAGGCTTAAAATTGCTATGGGATGAGATTCGGTATTAAAGGTACTATTTAATAAGCATCATTTTCATTGTACGGGTACCTTGTTCCGTAACCAACCGGTAATAATAAACACCGGTGCTTAGCGATATTGCATCAAATGTAATTTCATGTGAGCCAATCGCCATAGTTTCATTTACAAGTTCTGCCACCTTCTGGCCAAGTGTGTTATATACTGCCAAACCAACATGACCGTTTTGTGCCAGGTTGAATTTTATATTCGTAGTCGGATTAAACGGGTTCGGATAATTTTGCTCAAGAGCAAATTCAACCGGTACTCCTGCCTTAACTTCAGATTCAACCGCAAGTGGAAATGTTCTTCTATACTGAAGCATAATCGCTTGAAATGTTGAAGGTATAGGTTCCGCTCCGTTCTCGACTACCTGTGAACCATCTGGTGCGTAATCGCGTACATATTCTGTTTCATCCCAGTTGTTGGTTTTGCCACCACGTCCTCTGATATGAAAACTAACTAGCGGATCGATACCATCAGACCATACAGCAAGACGAAATTTTGTTGTTTCAATTGGTTCATCCGACTGCCAAGTAGAATTCGTAGTAGAATCAACTCCTATTCCCACAAAATCATACACTTTGCCATTACTGTCATATAAATATTCACCGGCACTGCGGTCTGTACCTGCACCGGATGCCAACTCTACCCATGCACTATCGCTCCAGTACTCAATGGCCCATGGTGTGAATGGTTGTGGCTGATTTCCATAACAACCGCCAAAGGTGAAATAGTTAATTTTCTTTGGCGTGACAAACTCAACCATCCAAAAGAACGGTTCTGCATATTCTAAATATCCTGAATCATATTGGTAAGGCACTCCATATTCACCCCAATTGCTCTCTGGATTTTTAAAATCGCCTGTTGCAGGATCATAAAGCATATCGGTTGGGGCGCCACGGAGGCCCGCAATTTCACCATAGTTATATAATCCACTCACCACGGCTTCATCTAACAGGGCCAGGTTAATCCTATCATCTGCTCTATTTGAAGCAGTTTCGGTTGAAAAATCAAGGTACTGAATCATACAAGCATTGGGCAAAGTTGCTCCCATTTTTCGTCCCGTCCAGGAATAACTCCAAATGCTGTCAGCAACGGTTTCTATACCATCAGCTAAGCTATCAGGATGGGCATAAACACAAAATCTAACTTTAGTGGTAACAACGGGTTCCATTAATTTTATTTCCAGCAATCCATCGTTGAGCCACCCGGTAATTCCCTTTAAAGTATCTGCCGGCCATCCATTATCGGCCTTTGCAAGGTTCACCCAGGCACCATCAACATCAATTTGAACAGACCAGCCGGTTGATTCCTGCACCTGATTACCATAAACGCCTACAACCGTGATATAATTAATATTCTTAGCCGTTGGCCATTCACACATCCACCACATGGGATTTTCTGGTGTAAGACCACCCGCAGTCACATTATAACCCAATCCATATTCGTGCCAACTTGATTCTTTTTTATAATCGTTTGTTGTCGGGTTCCATAGGATATCATCGGGGTGTTTACCACCATCCATTGATGTATCCACAGAACCGGTTACAATTGCATCATCCAGACAACCAAGATTAACCATAGCATCCATTGAATTATCACCCGTCTGACCAAATCCTGTCGAAAATGACAGGGCCAGCAAGATAATTCCAGCTACAACAATGTTTGTCATTCTTTTGTTCATTATTAAAATCCTCCTAAAATAAATCTGATTTTGGTCAAGAAAGATTTATTTTTGATTGAGTCTACATTCTTAACCCATTTAAAAATTAAAGTGTAATCATTTGTTCTATTGGTTCTTGCACCTCCTTATCCAATGGCATTCAACCATCATAATTGTTTTGATTAGATACCAGCAGAAAGTTTTGGCTAAATTGCACAACCGTTTGTTCAATAAATGTACAAACGTGCATATTTTAGCCAGCATATTCCGCTGAATTCAAAAAAACAAGGCTATAATTACCTTTTTTTCTTAGTTTCCCTCCTCCTTTCTTGATTAAACCAGAAATAATTCATTAATTCGTATATAAATACAGTATTTTCAAATATTTATGCGCAATCGTTTGTTCTTTTTGGTTAAAAAAACCCTGCTGTTTATTAATGTAAAATCCATAGCCTGCCGCCTCAGTTGCAGCGGTTAGAATCTATCTGAATTTGCCTGTCACTAAATGCCCTGGAGAATCTAAAATCTGGATCATTGCCGGATTATTACGATCATACTAATTTCTTCACTGAATTCCGAACAATTAATTCAGTGGGAACAATAATCTTTTTTTTATCTGAGATCTCATCTGAATTCATCTCATGTAATAATAACTTAATCGACAGTTTGCCCAACTCCTCTTTCTTTTGTCTGACGGCAGTCATTGGAGTGGGTAAAAATTCTGAATATGGTTGATCATCGAATGCGATCATCGAAATATCGCCCGGAATACTGAGATGTTCTTCCTTTATAGCCCGCATCGAACCAAGTGATATTAAATTACTACCTGCAAAAATTGCAGTTGGTGGCTCGGATTCGTTTAATAGCATCTTTGTCCCGATATAGCCATTTTGTTCGCCAAAATTATCTCCGACGATGAAAGAATCATTTAAAGGGATGCCAGACAACATATGCGCATCTCTGTAGCCTCTCAACCTGTCTTTATTTACCGAGGATCCCGGAATTCCCTGTATAAATGCAATCTTTCGATGGCCATTCTCAATAAAATGATTGATCGCTTGTATGGAACCATTGTAATTATCCGAAACGACATAAGATAAATTTAACTTCGGAAAATATCGGTCTACTGTGACAACAGGAATGTTTTTCTCCGCTAGTAATGAAATATGTTTTGATTCTTTTCCAACCGGGCAAATGAGCATACCATCTACTTTTCTCGTTTCCAGTATTCTGATAGAGTCTTTTTCAATCGCCGTATCTTCTTGGCTATCACAAATCATAACTGAGTACCCGGCTTTCCGGGACTCAACTTCAATACATTTCGCAATAGACGAAAAAAATGGATTTGAAATATCCGGAATGATCATCCCGATGGTATTTGTATACTTCAATCGAAGTGCGCGTGCCAATTGGTTGGGTTCATAACTTAGATATTTAGCTATGCGAAGTACTTCATCTTTAGTCTTCTTGCTGATTCTATACTGTTCAGCTTTACCAGATAAGACCCTTGATGCAGTTGTCACAGAAATAGCTGCACGCTTTGCAACATCAGCTAATGAATTCTTTTGATTGTTAGACATATTCTTATATTTTACTTGATTTGGAGGAGAACAAACGTTTGCGCAAAAGATAGTTTCTAAAATCCTAAAAGTCAAGCTTTTTTGTGATATTTCAGTAATGCCTCAGTGAATTGGGAAAAAACTGGATTCTATATGAATAATGCCTTATATTCTTTTTATGAATTCACAAGCACCCATAAGATTGTTTAACAGAGATATTACAAAACAGGATATAGGTTTAATAAAGAACCTTATAAAAACTGAAGGCTTAAAGGGAAGAACCCATATATCAAAGAAGCTCTGCCATATTTGGCAATGGCGCAATGCCGGCGGCCAATTTCGTGACATTGCCTGTCGCCAGTTGTTGCTTAAACTTGAAGATAAAGGCCACATTAAACTTC
>CAYULK010000039.1:0-16200 GCA_964445625.1 uncultured Calditrichota bacterium | reverse complement strand
CTAGTTCATCTTCTGCCTTTTTAATATCCACCCCGGTTGCGTTTGGATACTCTTTTACAATCGACAATTTTCGTATGGCCTCATATACTGCAAAATCCTCTTTAGAGGCAATGGCCCTGGCTCCATACTCACCAAATTTTTGTAAGTAATCCGCATACTCCGGATCAGCTATGATTGGTGCATGTCCCGCTGCCTCATGTACAATATCCGGCGCTGGTGTATAGCGGATATGTTCGATAGAACGCATTTCAGCCGAGATAACCAATATCCGGTGTGCCTGGAATTCCATGAACGCGGCCGGCGGAATGAATCCGTTAACAACGACGGCATTCCAGCCAATTTTTTCCAATTGCCGGTTCATATCCAGTACATCCGGAATTTTTTCGATACTGATACCTGTTTTGCCCAGACCATCCATATAAACCTTATGAGCATGCCGGCCGAGAAATTTTAGGTTATTGCGCATAATAAATCGCCACACAGCCTGATCACGGGGTGTATAGCGTTCATAATCTTGTCTCACTACATACTGCCGTAGATGAACCGGTATCTTTTCCAGAAGATGCTCATGAGTATTTGTCATAGAATGCTTTCATTTTTATTGCTGATAATAAAAACGGGTTAAAGTCACTCAATATTTCCATATTCTCTCGTTCCCAAATTATATCTGGTAACTCCTTTTCAATAACTCGCTGATCACGCATATCTATTATTTTCTCGTTCCCAACTTGTACTTGGGAACGTTAATTTTATATAATTGCTGGTTCTTTCTAATTTATTGAATCTTTTTTACTTTTTATATCACCCTACCAGGGTTCTTATTTTCATTTGCTCTGTATCGACGGGCTTCGCCCGCCGCTAAATAGATGCCGCCCCTATCGGGGCTTTTTCACAATCATACTCAGGAACATTATCACTCAGAAACTTTTTCTTTTGTCGTTTTTCTTTTATCTTTAAACACCCAGGGATCAATAATGAATATAAAAATTGGCACTTCCGGATATAGTTACGACGATTGGCGCGGAAATTTCTACCCGAAGTCAATACAATCCGGGCAGATGCTGGAATATTATTGTCAGTTTTTTGATACTGTCGAACTCAATGTAACCTATTACACGATTCCACCGGTCCGGACATTTGAACGTCTGGCTGACAAAACACCTGACGATTTCGAGTTCATCATCAAAACCAATCAGGAGACCACCCACAGGCGCAAAGAAAATAATGCTGCTATTCAGAAACTACTTCAGTCAATAATGCCTGTTTTAGAAGCAAAAAAATTTCACGGATTTCTGGCTCAGTTCCCCTATTCATTTAAGAACAATGAGCAGAACAGAAAGTATCTGGTGGAGACCCGTTCTTTGCTGGGTGATCATCCGTTTTTTGTCGAGTTTCGTCATGCCGGCTGGAATAAAGAACAGATTACCGGTTTTCTTAAAAGTAATGATATTGGTTATGTCAATGTCGATGAACCGGCTTTGAAGGGTTTGCTTCCGCCACAGAGTATCGTCAGCAGTAACTCCGCCTATATCCGTTTTCACGGTCGAAATTCTCTAGACTGGTGGGACGGGCAAGGATCTGCCCGTTATGACTATGAATACAAACAGAATGAGCTGGAAAACTGGCTGATTCACATAAGTAATGTATTGAAAAAGTCCTTCAAGACTTATATTTTTTTCAACAATCATCCGGGGGGCAAAGCGGTTAAAAATGCCCGGCAGATGATGAAAATTATTGAGAGCAAGTTGGAGGATTACAGTTTATAGGTAGGAACACGGCATGCCGTGTCCCTGCCTATGTCACTATTTTACCTTCCTGTCAGCTTAAGTTCCACTCGTCCTTCGACATCATCCCGCATATAAACCATAGTAATCTTATCTCCGGGCTGGAATCCTTTTAACTCGTTTGAATATTCTTTCAGATCTGCTACGCGTGTATAATTCAATTGCACTATAATATCTCCTTTGAGCAAACCGGCCTGATCTGCCGGAGAATCCGGGGAGACATAGGAAATTTTTACACCAGCTCCGGTATGACTAAAATCAGGCATAATGCCGGTGCTGACTTTGCGTTTCTGTCCGCTACGATTTTCGCGCACCCGGGGTTTAACCGTACCCTCAAAAGTTAACGGATCTTCTCTTTCAGCCAGATAGTCTATAGCTTCTTTTGTAAAGGCCGCCACTTTTACCATCCCTTTAGCATCAATTTTATCCACAGTGTCAGATGGCTTATGGTAATCAATGTTAGGGCCACTGAATATTTGCACGGCCGGTATTCCTGCTTCAATAAAACTCACCTGGTCGCTGGCATCCAGATCCTGAGTAATTAACTCATATCCGATACCACTGACATACCCGATCCCCATGGCAATATGCTTCCACTCGTTTGCAGACTGGCTGTTGAGAATCAGAATTTTATTTGCACCCAGACGGCCGACAGTATCAAGATTCAGGGCACCAATAATTTTTTTCGCCGGATATTTTTTCATATTCTTGACATAATATCGCGATCCCATTAGTCCATTCTCTTCGCCGGTAAAAGCAATGAATATGATGGTACGATCCGGCTTGCTTGTCTGGGCCATCAATTTGGCCACTTCAATCATCACGGCTACACCGCTGGCATTGTCATCCGCGCCATAATGCACCTTACCTTCATTTCCTTCCCGCACATCCGGCCATCCTAGACCGAGATGATCATAATGGGCACACACAACAACCGACTCGCCCTCAAATTCCTTTTTATTACCAGGAATCACCCCGATTATATTTTTAATTTCTTTCCCGGCCATCTCCTTGCCAACCACGGCATTCCATTTCTGAAAATATGAACCATCATCCGCACCTGGTTGCAGACCGATATCTTTAAATTGACCGGCGATATAATCAGCTGCCTTGTCCAGTTCGGGCGTGCCCAAACCCCTGCCCTGAAGCTCCTCTCCGGCAAGATAATTGATATGGGCCAGCATATTTTCCTGGGAAAATACCGGTTGTAATGTCGCCAATGCCTTGCGTTCAGGTAAATTGGTTCCGGCCAACGCAACTGTTGTACTGTCATCATTCAATGCCATTACCAATGGTGAGTTAATTACCGGCCATTGACCTTTAACGATATTTGTTGGTTCGCTGCCTTCAAAAACCAGATAGCTGTATTTACTATAATGCGGTAATTTTCGGGCCAGACCGTCAACTGCTTCGGGAACATCGGTATACAGCCAAACCATTACATTCTCCGGATTTCGTGGATTTCTGAAGGATACAATTACGCTTTTATTCTTGCTTGTACTGCCTGTCTGGCCAAAGCGATAGGCACTGTCACTGATAGCTGCATCGTAATTCACTATGCCACTGTCGAGATACGCCCGAAACCGGTTTTCTTTACCAAACAACCAAACGGCTCTGTCTGATGGCATCTCCAGCATCTCGTTATCCTGCCTGATTTCAATCTTTCCCGAATCAGCACCGGACCATTTATTGGCCAGAGCTATATAGGCATTTAAATACTGATCCTCTTCTGTTGACGGCAAAACTATTAATACTTTATCAGAACCAAATACTTTGCTAAAGGCGGGTGGAATTTCATTGCGGTGCAATCTGCGAAAAACATCAAACTGCGGATCCACTTCAATTAACAGCGGTTCTGTTTCAAAATTCATTTCATAGTTCTGAGTCTTTTTTGTCATTGTCACCCGTTGGATAAAAGGCTCATCCTTGCCGGCTAAATGTATAACCACAGGAATCGTAACCTGAAAGGAATCTCCTTCCTGGACCTGTGTAAGTGTGTAGCTGAGATCAAAATTTCCTGTATTACCCGTTACTTGTGCATCAGCAATTCGTAATTCAGGAGCCCCTTTCCTTTTCACCCATTGATCAAATCCAAACTTATAATCACGGCCGGTCACGGAAGCGATGGCCTGACGGATATCATCCCATCCGGCTCTTTTGAATTTGTTTTTTCTGTAAAAAGTCTGCATCGACTTGATAAAAATATCATCACCGACACCCTGCCGCATCATATTAAACAACATCATGGCTTTACTATAACCTATGGCCGATGATGCTGCATCATGCCGCGAAAGAAATTCACTCAATGGAAAATCATTGGATGTGTTAACATAATCCGTATATGCCTGTAGCGCACCACGCCTGTAATCAACACCCTGGCCGCGCTGCTCTTTAATTAAATGATCTGCCATGTATACAGTAAGTCCTTCACACCAGTTACCGGTTTCATAGTCAACAAACACACTATTTCCCCACCAGTTATGCAGCAGTTCGTGGGGATAAGATGAATGAAGAATAAAAGGAAAACGGATTACCTTTTCACCAAGTAACGTAAATGAAGGCATACCATAGCCTGTCTCCCAGAAGTTTTCGATCAGGGCAAACTTGGTATAGGGATAGGGACCGATCAACTGGTTATACATCTCCATATATTGTGCTGTAGTTTCCAGATATTTACTTGCCAGTGCCGGATCAGGCGTGCGTAGATAAGCCATAACCAACACATCACCTACCGCTTTTTCATAATATGTAAATTTAGCCGCGATACAATAAACTTCATCCATCGGCTGTGGCGATTCCCAGCGGAAAAGATTCTGGGCTCCAACTCCCTCGCGCTGCGTTCTGGTTCCCTGACTGACAACATCCCATTCCGGTGGTGTGTATACATTCATGGTAAAGGTCACCAGTTCATCATCAAATTTTGGTATCCAGTAACTAGATCCGGACAGATAAACACCCTGATCACTAATTATTCCCGGAGTCTCGCTGAACCCCCGGGCATATTCTTTTGATTGCCGCTGAACCGGATGGTTTATTTTTCCCTGATAATTAAGTTTCAGTGAAAGACGGTCGGTTACCTCGTTATTCATCTGAACTGAATAGGTTCTAAGAGGCACTGCGGCTTCCGATTCAACCGAGTCAGGGTCACTCTGTTCTAATTCCCGGATCGTGTAATCAGCAGTGCTGTCAGAAAGTGAAAGCACAAGATCCGCGTGTAACTGAAAACGAATCTCCTGATTTGCAGAATCTAAAGGAATTGTTACTGCATCCATTACCTTCAGAAAACTGCTATCGGGGTCCAATGTTATTTCCAGACTGTGATTGATATACTGGGCCGATGTCAATCCGGCAAATAAGAAAATAATTAAAATAGTAATGCTATGTCTAAACATAACCCCTCTCCACTTCTTTTCTTCGTAATTAACGAATGATTACGGTGATGGTTTTTTCCGGATTTAAATATTTTTCTGCAACTTTTCTAACATCTGTTACAGAAACTTTCTTTAATTGTTCCAGAATTCTATTATCATAGAACATATCTTTATCAAAATAAAAGGAGTTTGCTAAATAATAGGCCTGGTTGATACCTGATAAACGGCGAAACATCATCCGGCCCAGATACATATTTATTGATTTTTGTAATTGCTTTGCTGATAATTCCTGTACCATATCCGAACTGAAAAAGTCCGGCATCTGTGGAATCAACGGGTCAATATTCGCCGGTCTGGTCCCAAGTCTGACGTAAAACATGGCCCGGTTTTTAACTATCGTAATCCCCGCTGACATGCGGTAGGCCCGCCCCTGTTTTTCACGAATATCAAATACGATACTGTCCTTTAGAACAAGCGACAAGGCCGTCAGTGCCGGGAGTTCATCAGACTCTATCTCCCTGACAAAGCCCCAGAACAAATAAGATTGCTCACCCCCACCATCCGATTCATCAAGTACCACATCATTAGTCGGACGCAGCAAACGCTCATATGCTTCCATTCCTCCGGAATTTTCAGGAGGCGTCTCTGCTGTCATTGTCAGCAATCGGGCAATACTATCCGGGGTAGCTGGCGAAACGGCCGAAATAATTATATTTGCCGGTATAAAATACTCGGTCGCAAACAGGGAAAGATTTTTGATAGTCAAATCCGGTGCATCTTCCGGATATTTTTTTTCTTCGTAGACATAGGGGGTATATTTCTGATTAAAAATTTCCTGGCCTTTACTGGCTGACATCATCATGCTGGATCGCATAAAATTGCTCTTTGCTTTATCAAATTCTTCTGCAGTAGGTTTAAAACCTGTAAGTTGTGAATTAAGAAAACTGATCAGGCCGGGCAGATCACTGGCCAGACCTTCTATCCGGATATAACCAAAATCAGGATGCAAATATATATTATCCATCGGTATATAAGGATTATCATTGACCTTGAATGTCAGGCCGTATTTCCTGGTAATTTTTTGATTCTCCTGAGATTTTAGCCTCTGTCCAAAACAATCATGCAGATACTTAGCGGCATCTTTGCCATATTTTGATTCATACATGGCTTTATGTTTAAACATATAGTGAATCGCCACCAGTTCGGTCGCTGAATTTTGTCGGGTGATAGTGGTAAGACCGGAAGCGGAATCAATACTCAATTTATCATCTACTACCGGGAGGCCTTTTTCTCTTGATTCACTTCCTCCCGGATTATTAATGATAACTATTGGACGGGAGGAAATAGAGTATGATTTCAGCCATTCTGCCCCCTGAAAATATTCCTGCTCAGCATAAGATTGCAGGACGGATTCAATACCACCGGTTGAAAACATCTCCGCATTGTAAATACCAAACATATGTGGTTTTTCAAGATTTTTCAGAAAGTCTGTTTTTGCTTTCGTTGCAAATAGCTGAACGGTTTCGACCGGCAGATCTAATTGTACTTTTTTAAGATATACATCTGTCTGCGTGATGATGGGATTCATGTTTTTTCTGCTGTTTACCGTAATACTGATCTGAATATAACTTTTAATAGGATTTTGAAATGTAGCCGTTTCAACTGACTTAAAATCGTCCTTAAAATTGGATTCCGGCAGAGATTTTATTTTATCAGTATGTTTTTTTAATGACTCATCCAGCAATTCAAAATTGGCTGCGTTCATATCAGCCGGCAGGTCATAAAACATGTTTATAATTATTTCATCACCACCATAAAATCGATGAAATAAATCCACTTTCCTGATTAAGTTATTAATATTTATGTTAAAACCTGTGGCTAAATCGTCGACCTTCGGGCGTTTGACAGTCGCGGGCTTGGCCTGACCATATACTTTATTGATCAGTATCAACATGCTGTCGCTGCTAAAATTTCCAATTACGCTCATAATCATATTATTTGGAACATAGGCGTTTTTGTAATAGTCGTAAACATCATCTCTCTGCATGGATTCTATCGTTGCATAGGTTCCCAGAACCGGAAGAGACATGGCGTGTCCATCATACAAAATAGCATGATTATTTCGTACTATTTGTGAGTTGGGTTTTGCCAGACTTTGCGCTATTTCTTCAAGCACAATACCTTTTTCCTTTTCAAATTTGTCTGATGGTAATACTGAATTAAAAAGCATATCAGCCTGGATTTCCATTCCCTGTGATATATGTTCCGCAGGTGTAACCATCATAAAATTTGTATAAAAATATGAGGTGTTGGCATTATTGTAACCGCCGATCAAATCGACATCATCATATAATTGTTTCTGCTTCCTTTTTGTTGTACCATTGAACAACAGATGTTCCAGCATATGGCTCATACCACTGGTAGCAAATGTTTCATAGGCCGATCCGGTTTTTACCACCACATTTACGCCAACCATTGGCAGCAGAGGATTTTCTATCAACAAAATTTCCAGCCCGTTATCCAGCTGATAAATAGATGTGCCCGATGGTAATTGTGTTTCATAATTTTGAGCTGCTAAAATGAGTGGAAAAACCAGAAAACATATTACAAAAAAGTTTTTAATCCGCATCGTTTACCCCGTGTTTAAAATGGAATATTCTTAAGCACTGACAGAATATTTCTATCAACGCTTTTACTGGTTTGAAGATTTCAGGAGTGTAATTTACTATGAAAATACATGCAGGTAAAAATTAAATTACATTATTTTTTTAGTTCGATAAGTGGGGCTTCCGGCGGGCAATTCAGACGAAAAGGAATCCAGTGGCCCATACCGGCCGATGTATATAATTGTGTCTGGCCTTTCTGATATTTTCCCCACAGATACGGCTCTTTTTCAACCATACCCTCAAAAACACTTTTTCCACCCAACATTATTTGACCGCCATGAGTATGACCGGCTAAAATAAGATCTACATGATACTTACCTGCCACATCTAAGGCTTTGGGACGATGACTCATAAGGAGTTTAAAATCATCTTCTGTAGCATTTGACATGGTTTTCTTTACAGTCCGGTCAAGAAACGGATCAACATTACCACGTAATTTTCTGGGATCATCGGCACCACCGATATAGACTTTGCTGTCCAGGTGTGTAATCCTGTGTGCCGAATTTACCAGGAGCGGCACCGGGCCGGCCGAAACGATACGGTATACATCTTCTATGCCACGCATATATTCATGATTGCCCAGGGACATATATGCGCCATGTGTCGTTTTAAGCTGGTCGATCAATTTTAGTGCCCCGGGAAGTTGAGACAGATCATCAGCTATATCACCGGTAACAAGCACCAGATCCGGTTTGTCTTTCTCAGCCTGCTTTAAAGTTTCCTCAAGATCGGGAAGATGAAAATAATATCCCAGATGAAGGTCACTCAAATGCAGAATTTTGAATCCATCCAGCTCATCCGGTAGCCCGGTAAAATACATTGGAACTCTGTTTATCCTTACCGGTTGAAAAGAGCCCGCCATGCCGGAACCGGCTGTTCCCAGTGCCAAAACAGGCAGAGCACTGGCTGCTACTTTAATAAAGTTACGCCGCTCAATATTTACAGGCACTTTGCCGTATACATGTCCTTTGATCCTGCCGCTCAGAAAATTTATAATCAGCGGCCAGGGTAAAACCAGGACCATTACCAGGCTGGTAATATTCAACAATGCCATTGTTGAGGCACTTGCTATAAGAAGCCCTTGTAATTCGAACAATCTTCCAAATGTCCACAACAATGCAATTATTGAAAAAAAGAAGATGATAAATTTATATTTTATAACCGGGAGTTGTTTGCCCCAGAATTTTTCTAAAAACAAATTCAATAATTTTTTTGCACCAAGTGCCAGCAAAACACCCAGCAAAAATGAAAATATAATTGGTAAATAAATCCGCATTTTCTATCCAGTCCGGTATATGATTATTCTAACGTGTATAATTTATGCCACAGTAACACTGCAAAAAAAAAGTCCACGAATTTCACGAATTAAAAAATATATTATAAATAATCCGCGAGAATCAGCTTTATCCGCGTAATCCGCGTGCCATAAATATCGTTGCATCTTTGTTATATATATTTTATCAAAGAGCAAAATATTTGCTGAAATAACAAAGTTGTTTTAGGCACTTTAGATCACTTTTAACTTCAGATACTTGTGTTTACCGCGTTATTAATTTATCAGGCTATATAACATCTGACTTATCAGACTTCATCTCCATTTATTTTAATCTGAATCTTCTTTACTTTGATGTCCTTCTCGATTTTATCAATCTTATCATTGATATCCTCGATACTCTTTGTATCAATCTGAACATCAATATCAGGAACGGTAAAATCAAATTCCTGCATTTCAATCAGATCATTATCCAAACCATAAAAATGAAAATTTTTAAAACCTTTTGTTTCACCCAGTTTGACCTTAAATCTTTTTTCATTTTTTTCACGAATAACTGTAATTTCAACAACCTCATCCGGATTATAATAATTAATTGATCTTACCAGATCCCGGGCATTCTCTATATTTCTGTCGGCAACTTTTATGATTACATCTCCTGCTTTTAGCCCGACATCCCCAGCAGGGCTGTCCTTGAGGACTTCTTTAACAAGCACACCAAGATCAGCGGGTGCGGCAAAATATTCTCTCAGCTGATCATTCAGGCTCTCCGTTTTAACTCCCAGCCATGCGCGCTTCTCAAATTTCAATGATTTATGTGGTGCCTTATTACCATACCAACGCATGACATTCCGATTCTCTTTTTTTGCGATTTTAACAGATACTTCTTTCTCTTTTCCCTCTCTGAAATAGCCAATGGTTACCTCATCATCAATATCTGATTTTCGCACCATATTAACCAGATCATTGCTGTCGTGCACTTTCTTCCCGTCATATGATATCAGAATATCATCTTCTTCGATGCCTGCTTTTTCTGCCGGGCTGTCTTCTAATACCTTTTTTACACGTATACCATTGTCAAGATCAAGATTTCTCAGCATTTTGTCGGAAAGATCTTCGATTTGCACACCCAACCAGGGTCCGTCATCTCCGCGGATTATCATCACCTTTTCATCTTTGCACGAAGCTGCGAAGACCATGAAAGGTACCACAAAAATTAAAACACAGATTTTTGTAACAGACTTGCTCATAATAATTCCTCCTTTTTTAAAAACGCTGTGTATTCTACGATATTCCTTCAAATATAGTTTCATTACTTTTAGTAAAATATTGTGATTGGATTTGCCATAGAAAGTCCTGTCGATTAAATTAACAAGTTTTAATCTAAAAGCATGAGAAAGTTAAATAATCATAACTTATTATATAAATTGAGATCGATAGCCCACCTCCTCATTGAAGGGGTGGATCAGCAAATATGACACCGCTTAAAAAAATATCAAAATTATTCGGATCTGATACAGGTCAGAAAAATCAGGATGGCAATCTGACTTCGATCGATACGATGCAGTTGTTTCGCAATATACCAATAGAGATCGCCATTTTTGACACTGACGGGAAATATCGCTATGCGAACCCGAAATATATCGGTGATGCGGAACTCAGAAAATCAGTTCTCGGTAAAGATGATACATTTTATTTTGAGAATGCCGGACTTGGTCCGGAAGGTCTTGAGACACGCAGGTACAACTTCGATCGTGTATTAAAGGAAAAACGTATTATAAGATTTACTGAAAAGCTGTTTGTTCCGCGTCGAAATAAATATCTATATTACAAAAGATCATATCAGCCGATATTTAGTGATTCAAAGCAGGAAAAGCTGAGTGGTATCTGCATGTTCGGCAGTGACCTGACAGCTGTCATCCACGGACAACAGGAACTAAAATATCTTGCCTTTCATGATAAGCTGACCGGATTGCTGAACCGTGATGGATTTTATCAGCAATTAGATCAAATCCTTCTCGATATGCCGCGTGACACTGAAAAACGCTCCAGTGCGATATTGTTCTGTGATCTGGATAATTTCAAACTGGTCAATGATACCCTGGGACATGATTTCGGTGATATGGTCCTGCGTGAAGTTGCCTTGCGACTAATAAAATGTCTCAGAAAATCAGATTTTGTTTTCCGGCTTGGCGGCGATGAGTTTACTGTCATTATTCGCCATTTAAAATACGACTATGAATCTGCGAATGTGGCAGAAAAAATTATTGCAAGCCTGACCGAACCTTTCGAATTTGGCGAGCATAAAATCAATTATATCAGCACCAGTATTGGTATAGTCACTATTCCTAAACAGGGCGGAGACAGGGAAAACCTCGTAAAAAACGCAGACACTGCTATGTATGCCGCCAAAAAAAATGGTAAAAACCAATATCAATATTTTAAAGAGGATATGGGCGATGAATCACTCAGGCGTATTAAAATTGAAAACAACCTTAAAACCATGGTCCGGGGTAAATCCTTTGAACAAGAATGCAGCATAGTTTATCAGCCAATAGTTGAAAAGACCGAAGAGAATAAATTTAATATTATCGGTGCGGAAGCCCTGATGCGCTGGTCAAATCCCGAGTTGGGACCGGTTTCACCAGAAACTTTTATCCCGATTGCCGAAGAAACCAATCTTATAAGCCCGATGGGTGAATGGGTGTTTTATAAATCCTGCCAGGATATCGCGCCGATCGTTAAAAATCATCGCTCCGATTTCTATATTTCAATTAATTTATCCGCACTTCAACTCCGATCAGCCGATATTGCCATAAAAGTCCGTCAAGTGCTCGAAATGGTCGATTTAAAACCACAAAATGTGCAACTGGAATTGACTGAAACCAGCTATATTGAGGACCGGGTCGAAATTACACAAAATATGATGGAACTCAATGAAATGGGAATTCGCCTGGCTATTGATGACTTTGGTATCGGATTTGCATCACTGGTTTACCTGCAGCGGATACCGGCAGCCGCAATAAAAATTGATCGTTCTTTTGTCCAACATGTAGATACCAGCGATGAACACAGACAACTTGTCAAGTCAATTATTCATCTAGGTATGAATCTGGATAAAGACGTTATTGCTGAAGGGGTTGAAAAAACAGAACATCTTGAATTTCTGGCCAATGAGCAATGCAATAAATTTCAGGGATACTTATTCAGCAAACCGCTTACCTTTGCAAAATTTAAAAACCTGTTAAACCAACAGCAGCCTTTTGAGTATCGTGATATTTATCGGTGAACTGCATGCGCACCTAGCTATAGTATTCATGAAATTTTTTAAGACGATACTCCAGATCATCAAACTGATCCCGGCCCACCAGAGAGACACAGGCCCTGATTCCTTCCTTTCGCTCACTACCGGTTATATCCAGTGAAATCGCACTGATACCATAGTAAATCAATTTTTCCAGCAGCTCGTCACCGCTGAATCCGGGATAAGAAAACGTAAAATAAAAACCATCAGCGATCGGATTTTCTTCATCGTGGTCATAAACAATCTGAAATCCGTTATCGGTAAATAACTTTTTCATAATCCTGGCTTTCTCACCGTATTCGCGGACCACCTCTACAAAATTATACTCGCCATTATTAACTGCCTTTAATATTGCTGCCAGTGCATACTGGGCAGAATGCGGAATTCCGGCACTCAGCGCATATAATGTACCGAATATCATAGAATACCCCAACGTGTCTGATGGGAAAAAACGCCTCAAATCCGGGGCTTTTTTGTTGAATAACATGTCTGATATCACCATCATCCCAATTCTTTGTCCGGCATAACTAAACGCCTTGGAACTTGAAATCAGAAGGATATAATTATTTGTATATTTAGCAACGGTCGGCTGGTAAGGAGGCTTACCGGGTTGTGACATATCTTTCCGGAAATCCATAGCGATATACGCCAGATCTTCTATAATAACTACATTGTACTTTTCTGCCAGTTCACCGATGATTTTTAATTCCCGATCTGTGAAACAGATCCAGGATGGATTGTTGGGATTGGAATATAAAATTGTTGAAATATTTCCTTGCGATAAAAAAGATTCCAGTTTTTCATGCAATTTATCCCCCCGAAAATTATAAACATCGAACGATTTCCATGGGACACCCTGAACCTGAAGCTGCAGCTTATGAACCGGGAAGCCGGGATCTATAAATAAAACCGTGTCTTTATTTTGATACATCTTATTTACTGTCATAAAAGACGCAAATGATCCCTGCATCGATCCGACGGTCGGCAAACACCCGGCCGGATTGACATCAATATCAATAAATAATTTGACAAATCTGGATATTTCATTTTTTAATTGTGGAATGCCATGAATATCGGGATATATAGCCGCCACGCCTTTTTTTAAGGCTTCAATCTCAGCCCGTGTGCCGATTGCAACCGGCGGTAACCCCGGTATTCCCATTTCCATGCGGATAAATCTATCCCCGGTACTCTGCTCTATTGTATCTACAAGCCGTTTAATCTCACGGATAGATGCTTTACCAACACTTTTTAAATTACTTTCCTTCAACTTCCGGCTCACAATCCCGGCGTCAATGGGTGTATCCTTCATTGTTCCTCCACTTCCTTTACCACATCAATCACCGTGCCGTCTCTCCATTCTATCAGAGCAACGACATTATCTTTTGTCTTGGCCGGTTCAGGCTTGCCGGTGTGCGCAATGGCCTTTTCATGAAGCTCTTCAATACGGACAATCGGTAAATCTGAATTTTTTAAACGATCCAGCAGATCCTGCCGTTTTGGATTTATAGCAATTCCCTTGTTAGTGACAATTACATCAATTACATCACCCGGCGCAGTAATTGTGTGCACACGTTCCACAATGATAGGATTTGTTTTTCGGAATAAGGGTGCCGTAATAATCGTCATATACCCATCAGCAGCATCCTGAAAACCACCGATACCATGCAGTAACCAGCCATCCGAATGGGTGTTGACATTAACATTAAAATCAAGATCAATCTCGGTAGCGCCCAAAACAGAAGCCTTAACGCGTGGTGCAAAACAACCCTTTGTGTGATAATTATATGAAACAAATGGGTTTGTCTCAATATGATTCCAGTTATCCCGTAAGGATTGAACACCAGCCAGGTCAAAGGATTGTCCGTCAAGGACAAATTTTGTCAATCCGGTTTCCAGCATATCAACCAGGACCTTGGTTGATCCGCCGCGAACAAAATCGGCTACCATATTTTTTTCTTTCATATACTCTACAACATATTGAATAAATGCCAGAGACATTCCACCGGCACCCGCCTGGAATGAAAATTCCTTTTCATCTATTAACCCTGAATCGTGAACGAGTTGTGCCGCCATCGAAGCTATTTTCAAACGATCCGGATCCGTAGTCATTTTGGTCGTACCGGATACTATTTTTTCCGGATCACCCAGTGAATCGATTTTTACAATATAGTCCACATTTCCCCCTTCAATTGACCAGGGCCACGTGGGAAAAGGTACCAGATTATCAGTTACGACTGCCACCTGTTCTGCATATAGTGAATCGGCCAGCGCAAATCCTAAAGGGCCGCAGGCAGATGGTCCGTGTACCCCATTGGCATTGCCATGTACATCTGCAGTTGGCGCCGAAATAAAAGCGGCATCTATTTTTAAGTCTCCATCCTGAATGGCCCGGTATCTTCCACCATGCGATCTCAGTATGGCTGTTTTGTGCATATCACCCACACTGCATAAACGGCCCACAGGTCCGTTCATCGAACCAAGCACATGAGATACTGTTCCATTTTTGATATAATCTACTACAGGTTCATGTACCGGAAAAAGTGCCGAAGGGGCAAGAACAATATCTTTGATGCCTCTCTGATCCAGCTTCGCAAGAATCATATTGACCAGACGGTCACCATTGCGCAAATGATGATGGAATGAGATGGTCATACCGTCAAATATATTCATTTTATCCAGAGCCTGATCAATATTATCCATGACTTTATTGCCGTAATCTGCGCTCGTCGGAATCTGAGGACCGGCTTTTCTGCCATTTGGGAAAAATTTTCCAATACCCTGGTAGGGGGTATTTTTTCTCCCATCAGTTTCCTGCGGTATTTCACGCCCAAGTGCATTTTTAATCATTGCCATATGCCAACCCCTGCCGGTTTAAATCGATAAATTTAAACTTATATTTTGAAAACAAGCAAATTGTATTTAAATTATTAACTACCCGGGTAGACAATATACATATTTGATTATTTATGAGCAACATGAAAAAGATACTACAGAGCCTGCAGAACATTAACTTTACACAGTATGAATCAAAGGCATACCTGTCATTATTACAGCAGGCCCAGGTTTCGGGATATGAACTGGCCAAGAATTCCGGTATTCCTGCTTCAAAAATATATCAGGTACTGAATAAATTACTCGCCAGGGAAGTAGTCGTCGCATTGGATAGCGATCCGGTTAAATATGCACCCATTCCGCCGGATCAGATCCTGAGCAGATTTAAGACAGATTATTTACAAAATATCGATTCTTTGAAAACCAATCTGGATGAAATATACATTAAGCATCAGCATACTGATAATTATATATGGAATATTACAGGACGGGATTCTATTCTGAATCGGGTTAATGAAATCATTAATCAGGCCAGATTTGCCATCCATCTCTCTGTCTGGGATGAGGAGGTCGAGGAGATAAAAGAGACCCTTGCGAATGCAGTTAAAAAAAATGTCTCGTTGGATATTGTCCATTTCGGTAATATTCATCTCGGTTTTGGCACTGAATATCGTCATGGCCGGGAGCATCAGATCAGACAGGAACGCGGTGCCAGAAGAATTTCGTTAGAGGTTGATGAAGAGCGGGTTATTTTAGGCCATTTTCTGGAAGATGGCAGCAGTAATGCGGTCTGGACAACAAATAAAGGTCTGGTATTACTGGCAAAAGACTATATTATACATGATATTTATACCATCCGCATTGCCGAAAAATTTGGTGATGCGGTTAATCAGATTTTTGAGAGTCACTAGTGAATTGGGAATTGGGAATTGGGAATTGGGAATTGGGAATTGGGAATTGGGAATTG
>CAYULK010000038.1:0-16278 GCA_964445625.1 uncultured Calditrichota bacterium | reverse complement strand
TTTTCCGTTATAAATATGTTGTTTTTCTTTAACTTAGGTTACTGCGAAACTTTAGTAATTAATTTATATATTTTTAGTGGCCTTTCGTGTATTTGGTGGGCTGAACTATTACAAATTTTACATTCTACATTTTATTTGTACTCAGGTGCTTAGGGACTTTTTATCATTTCCAGGACCCTCTGCAATACCAACCTCGCTCCAATTCCGGAAATTATATTCGCAATGGGGATGGCGGTAAAAATACCGATCAGTCCATACGCTTCTGAACCAACGAATACTAAAGGAATCAGAAGGCCGAACAGCATGATTATATTCAGGGTAGCGGCATGGAACGGCTTATTTAATACGTTGAATGCTACATTTGAAATATTAAAGATGCCATATAAACCATAGCCAACCGGAACAATCCACAAATACCGGATAATGATATCGATCACTGTTGGATTTGAACTGAATAAAGGGGCTATATATCGTCCAAGAAGAGCTAAAATTATAAGTGCAAATATTCCCCACAAGAAGGCAAACAAATGTCCTTTATTTATTCCTATGCGAACCCGTTCCGGTTTGCGTGCACCAATATTCTGGCCGATAAATGGGCCCAGCACACTAGTGAGAGCCATGACTACCGTCATGGCAAAGAGATCAATTCTGGTGGCGACACCAAATGCGGCAACTGCAGGAGCGCCGTAGCTCGCGACAATATGTAACACGATACCTGCTGCCAGGGGTCTCATTATATTTGTGCCCGCTGTCGGTAATCCGATATACAGAATCTTTTTCCAGGAATCCAGTACCTCATCTGATCCCGGTGGTTTTAAAATGATCATCCGGTATTTATGGCTTAAAATCCAGAGCGAAAAGACCAGCGTCAGTGCCCGGGCAATTACAGTGGCCAGTGCTGCACCTTCCATTTCCAGACGTGGAAATGGACCATATCCAAAAATCAGCAGGGGATCAAGAATTGTATTTACCAAAACGCCGACGACCATGATGAGTGCAGCGGATTTTGTATCGCCCGTGGCACGAATAGCATTATTACCAACAATAGGGATCACGAGGAAAACCATACCCGGGTACCAGATCTGCATATAGGCTCTGACCAGCGGTAATGTATCTGAATCAGCACCGAGCAGCCGGAAAACCGGATCGATGGTAAAATAGCCAAGGATGATAAATATACTGACGACAATCAATGCCAGCACCAGACTGTCTGTGGTCAGTCGGGCTACTTTTTGCTTATCATTTTCGCCGATTGCTTTTGATATGACGGCCGATGCGCCAACTCCCAATCCAAATGATATTCCACCCAGAATAAAAATGATCGGGAAGGTAAAACTAATAGCAGCCAGCTCACGCGTACCCAGTTGACCGATAAAATAGGCGTCAATCAGATTAAATGCGATGGCGCCAAAGATTCCGAATAACATAGGAATAGTTAAGCGGAAAAGCATTTTACCTATCGGGCCTTCGGTTAATATCGCTGATTTTTTCTTTAAGTGGTTCATTTAATTCATTTTCTCATGAGTGTCCTGTCTAAAATCGGAAAATTTAAAGATTTAATTACTCAAAAGCAGATATAGAGCCCTTGGTCAAAAGAGTTTCTACAACGCGATATTAGCATTTGCTTTCATTTTTGTTACATAGCGAATGTCGCGTATAATATACAGTAAAATTTGTCAATCCGAAGTAAAAAAATTACTGACATATTTATGTGTACAGACAAGAAGCGTAAGGTATATTACAATAAATAGTCAGCGAATTCAGTAATTTCTAAGCCATGAAAAGGTTTTTCAGATTTTTATTCATCTTTGCAGTGTTGTATTTTGTTCTCGTTCTATCCGGTTGTAAAGAAACCACATCTGTGATCTCGGATAATCAGACACTGCCACCGATAGTTGAGGAGACCGAAGAAGAGCGCATTTTACTTGAGGATGAAACAGGAAAAAAATGGGATATTACTCATGCCGTTAATGAGTATGGGTTTGAGCCAAATAAATTTCAATTCGGCCTGGGACCTTTTGCGATCAGACCTCTGCTTGAACCCCAGTTTCTCTCTCCCGGCCAATCCGGTTACCCTGTTCCTGAAAATACAATGCTGGTTATTGGCGTCAGCATAAATGGTGAAACCAGAGCTTATCCATTGAGCGTGCTGGGAAATTATGAAATTGCCGATGAACTCTTTGGCGATGCTTATGTTGCTGTAGCTTACTGACCGCTGGTAAATTTGACTGCCGTGTACAGTCGCGAAATTGATGGCGAAGTGTTGATTTTAAGTGCTAGCGGCTGGACTTATGATTTCACCTTTGTGTTATACGACTACGAAACTGAAAGCTTGTGGTATCATATGCCTGGTGATGACGGATTGACCTGTATCAGCGGATTTTACGCGGATCGCAAGCTGTTTGAATATAGTTCCACCCAGGGACGCTGGAGTAACTGGTTTGCTGAATACCCCGATTCAAAATTTTTAAAAAATCGAAAATAACCGTAATTAGACTACCTCTTTCATTTACTTTACTCGTTCCCAGGCTGTACTTGGGAACACACCTTCAGGCAATTTAGTATTATGTGATATTGGTCTTTTTTATTTCACTAATTTTTTAATATATTACACAAATTTATTATTTGGAGTTAAAGTATGAGAAAAGTGTTCTTATTTACGGTTTTTTTCTTGGTTGGCATTATTTTCGCTCAGGAAAACTCGGAAAGTTTGGTGATATCGACGCAAAAGCTTGCCGGGGGGGATGGTGTTGTGTTCACGAATCCCCGCTGGTCTCCTGACGGAACTAAAATAGCGATAACCGGTCCTAATTATGTAAGTTTATTTGTAATGAATTCTGATGGTACAAACCTCAGGCGGGTAAGCAATGAAATGGGCGCCGGATATAATGTCAAATGGTCACCGGACAGCCGCTTTATATCGGTAACCGTGGCCAGGTATGATGGCGGCAAACGCAAAGAAGCATTGAAATTGTTTGATCTGGAACTGGGAACTTCACGGATGATAAGTGATTATGCGAAACCATCGGTTCTGCGGCTTCATGCAATTGATACCAGCAACAATCTGGTTATTTCCGAAGCCGGTGCGGTTAAAAGGATCAATACAGGGGATGAGGCCACACAGCAGACTAAGACAGCGGAGATAGATTCAAAACTGATTTGTCTGGTTGAAGGAACAAATTTTTCTATCTATGACCCACAAACTGGCGTCGTGGAAAGAATGAATCCTATCCCCGGAGCAAAATATTTAACACCGGTCCTGTCACCTGACCAGAATTATGTCGTGTTTAAGGTATATGGCGGGGAAATGCAGGTACTGAATATCAGGACCAAACAACTTACAAATCTTGGCGCAGGACATCATCCGCGCTGGTCGGCAGACAGCCGGTGGATCGTCTTTGAACGCAACACAGATGACGGCCATCAACTCACTTCGGCCGACCTTTATCTGGTGGATCGCATCACGCAGAACGAACACCAGCTGCTGCAAACCCCGGATGTACTCGAAGTTAATCCCGACTGGTCACCGGTGGCCAATGAAATTTTATATGAAAATATGACTACGGGTGAAATCAATAAAGTCGTTCTTAAGGCATTGCCATAATAATTAATCTGGATAATTCAAAAATCACAAGACATAAAGTAATCGAAAATAATAGAAAACCTTGCGTACTTTGCCTGCATTCGCCCGAGGCGGGCGGCGCCTCCATTGCGTCTTTGCGCTATGACTGAACCATGTTAGTCAGCTAATAAGAGGAAAATATGAAAATCGTTTATATATTTTTAACCATAATGATAATATTAACACCTGTCATATATGGCCAGGTCACCGGGCTTTCCGGTTGGGATATTATTCTTGATCCCGGCCACAGTCAAAAGCAAAATATGGGTATTTTTGGTTATTCAGAGGCAGAGAAGAATCTGCGGGTTGGGCTTAATTTGCGGGATCTTTTATTACAGAATACAGATATCGATACCGTTTATATGACTCGTACCAACGATCAACAAGATGTTAGTCTGGGCGATCGAACCAGTTTAGCAAATGCACTCAATACCCAATGGTTCCATTCCATTCATAGCAATGCCCCTTCCACAACATCGAACACCACATTACTGCTCTGGGGCCAACATTATAACGGATCGGAAAAAGTGCCCAATGGCGGCAAGGCTATGAGTGATATCATGGTTGATGAATTGACAGCTGGAATGCGTACAACTACTCTGGGTTCCATCGGTGATTGTAGTTTTTACACCTGGAGTACCTGGTGCGAGCAATCAGGCGGCCCATATCTGTACGTCAATAGAACAACTAATATGCCCTCGGAACTCAGCGAAGCGGGATATCATACCAATTCCCGGCAGAATCAATTGAATATGAATGCCGAATGGAAAAGACTCGAAGCTTATACTTTTTTCTGGTCGATCCTCAAATTTCATGGCCTGCAAATTCCAGCAGTGGGCATATTGACCGGAATAATCAAAGATTTAGAAAATGGTACGGCTCTGAATGGAGCCACCGTGAAAGTCGATGGAAAAGAATATACGACCAATACCTGGGAATCTCTGTTTAATAAATATTCAAGCGATCCTGAGCAACTGCGCAACGGCTTTTATTTTATTGAGGACTTGCCAAACGAGTCGCTGCAAGTAATCGTGAGCCATCCTGATTATTACTCAGATACTTTGACAGTTTTAATTGTGGATGACTTTTTCACCTTTAAGGATATGGGGCTCGTCTCAAAAAAGCCGCCTGTTGTAAAAACAACCTCCCCGGTACAGGGTGATACGGCCTTTAACGGCTATGCACGGCTGGAAATACCATTTAGCAGGCCGATGAATACGCAATCGGTAGATTCCGCCTTTACGGCAACACCACCGATCTTAGGCTCATTCGTTTGGTTCGATAGTGATCGTACTTTAAAAATTTTTCCTGATAGTCTCTTATTCGAGACCGATTATATGGTTATAATAGATAGTTCGGCAATGGATAAATATGGTCATCACATTGACGGTAACGGCGATGGTACCGGAGGCGATGACTTTACGCTTTCATTCCGTACCGGACCATCGGACCTGTTCGCGCCTGAAATTGAAGCAACCGAACCTCTGAAAAATGAGACCAATACATCTTTGCAACCGATTATCAGTTTTATTTATGATGAAATACTGGATAAGCAAAGTGTCAGCCCGGACTTGTTTAATCTTGCCCCGATTTCTAATCTCCAGGAATCTGTAACATTCGAACTGCGACACTATATTGTGAATAACAGGAGTATAATCAGTCTATTCCCGGATGAAAAACTACAGGCCGAAGAAAGTTACCGTACCAGGATTTCACCGGGCCTGCGCGACATGCTGGGCAACGAAACTACTACGACGCAAATATATGTCTTTGTTACCGGCAATCTGGATGATGGTGAAATAAAAAGTATCGATAATTTTGAGAGTGGTAGTATTACTGCAAACTGGTGGGCACCGCAGGCAAGCGGATCGACAACCGGAATCAATGCCGGTTTAACCGCCCGGAGCGAGAATGGTGATTTTGTTAATTTATTGTCATTGAGTACCACATCCATGGCGCTTGATTTTGGCTGGGACACCGGTGCCGGTGTCTGGCTAATCAGAACATATTTGGGTAGCGGGGCGCCGAGAAATGTGACGTTTGACTCAACTTATACGATGCAGGCCTGGGTTTTCGGCGATGCCAGCGGCGTCAAACTGCGTTTTGCCGTTGATGATAAGTATCCGACAGCGGCAGTTGAGAATCATGAGGTCAGTCCCTGGATTATCATTGACTGGCTGGGCTGGAAGTTGGTCGAATGGCATATGGGCGCCGACGGTACCGGCAGCTGGCTGGGTGATGGCACGCTTGACGGCACACTGCGTTTTGACAGTATTCAGTTAACCTATGATCCGGAATCCGGTGCAGCAGTTTCCGGGCGTCTGTATATTGATGATTTAAAAGTCGTGAAAAAAATACCTGCCGGTATAGAAGTCGAATTTGTGGCAAGCAATATACCCCGGGATTTGGAATTAAAACAAAATTATCCCAATCCTTTTAATCCCGAAACGACTATCGAGTTTGGCCTTCCCAAATCCGGACATGTACGGATTGAAGTTTTTGATATGCAGGGCCGCCGCTGTGCACTACTGATGGATACGTTTAAATCGGCTGGCTATCACTCGGTCCATATGGATGGCAGAAACTTTTCTTCGGGTGTATATTTTTATACCGTAACCAGCGGAAATATAACCCTGAGCAATAAAATGATCCTCATTAAATAAGAAGATATTTAATAGCATGCTGATCACACAGATTGAACGGATTATCACCAATTTTATTTGCAACTAACGCACTTTTTAAAACAATTATAGGTGATAATTGTTCAAGTAAACATATCGCACTTACAAAACAAAACCTAAAAACCGTTTGACATTTGGAATTGCATTTGCTATTCTTATTTACCTGAAAAAGGAAAATTTACCAAATTTTTATTGACAAATTAAAGTCGATTCTCTAAGTTAGTTCAGAGAGTGAAGTATCTATGCTTTATAAACGGGATTTATCCCGATTCTCACCTTTCCTCTGGGAAGAAATCCCAATTGAAGGAAAAGTATGGAAGCAGTATCAATCAGTCCCACCACATTATTACATATCTATTTTTGAGGTAGGAGGTAACGCGCATGTTACGCTTTAAACAGATCATTTTCCTACTAATTCTTGTACCAATGATTGTGTATGCGGGAACCACCGGAAAAATTGCCGGCCAGGTATTAGATTCTGAAACGGGAGACCCGCTCCCGGGCGTAAATGTTTTTCTTGAAGGCACAATTCTTGGCGCGGCAACAGATATCGACGGCTTCTATTACATCATTAACATTCCACCGGGGCAGTATACCGTAAAACTGTCTTTTGTCGGCTATGTTGAATATACAGTCACCAATGTTGATGTGGCTATCGATCTGACAACCAAAATTGACGTTGCATTAAGATCAGAAATTCTTTCTACTGAATCGGTGGTAGTCACCGCTGTACGTCCGGTGATCCAGAAAGATGTTGCGGCCACCCAGAAAATCGTGACTTCCGCGGACATCCAGGCTTTGCCGGTAACAACATTAACCGAGGCCCTGGGATTGCAGGCTGGAATAACGGCCGGTCTGGGAATCAGGGGTAGTGCTGCCAATGAGGCCCTTTTTGTTGTCGACGGTATCAGCATGCGCGACGGCAGAACAAACAATCCGATTACCGAAATTCCCTTGAGCGCCCTGCAGGAACTATCGGTACAATCCGGCGGCTTTGGAGCAGAGTACAGTAATTTACGTTCCGGTGTGATCAATGTCGTCTCTCGTGACGGTGATAAAGATAAATACAGTGGCGTGTTAACATTCAGGTATAAACCGGCACAACAGAAACACTTCGGAGGTTCTCCTTTTGATCAGAATTCATTCTACAATCGCCCGTACCTTGATCCGGCGGTTGCCTGGACCGGTACTAATAACGGTGTGTGGGATGAATATACCAGGCGGCAGTATCCGGGCTTTGACGGCTGGAACGCCATTGCCGAACAAACCTTGCAAAATGATAATCCGGCCGATGATTTAACTCCGGAAGCAGCTCAACGTATCTTTATGTGGGAACATCGCAAACAGGGTGATATCAAAGACCCGGATTATAATATCGACGGTGGATTTGGCGGCCCGATGCCTTTCATCTCAAAATCACTCGGTGATCTGCGCTTCTTTTTCTCTTACAAACAGGAGGTGCAAAAGTATCTGATGGCCTTGACGACCGATGATATCAGGAACGAAACGTTTATGTTGAAATTAACTTCAGATCTGAGCCCGACAATGAAATTGTCCTTTTTGGGTCTGCAGACTACAACAAATGGAACGTCATCTTCCCGTTCCGGTTTTAGCGGCATTTTCAGCAGCTCCTGGGGTATTGCCAATGCCGTCGAACGAATTGGATTTACCGCACCATGGCGAATCTATACATCAATTTACTTTTCACAGGCAGAAACAAAAACGCTCAGCCTGGCGGCAACCTTTAAACACGTTCTTAACCCCAGCACCTTTTATGAAGCCAGGGTAACACGGCTCGGTAAAAAATATACAACTGGTCCGGTTCCCGATCGCAATCGTGATAAGGTTTTTGAACTTTTTCCCGGCTATTTTGCCGACGAAGCCCCGATTGGGTATGAACGTGATGCCGTATTTTCCGTAGAAGGCCGGTTGGGTATGGGCGGTGCAGTAAGCGTTGGCCGTGATACCACGACATTGGTAACCCATTCGCTCGAATTTGATCTGACCAGCCAGATAGACCGCCATAACCAGATCAAAACCGGTTTTAAATTTTATGTTGATAAACTGGAAATGGGTTTTGGCATGATAAATTATTTTTTACCCGAAGGTAATACCTGGACACGAATCGATCAGAGCCCGATCAGGCTTTCAATGTATGTCCAGGATAAAATTGAATATGAGGGATTTATAGCCAATGCCGGTGTGATTATGGATCTTATCGATCCTAATGATAAATGGTACGATGTCGAGCCTTTTGACCGCAACTTCTATTCAGCCGATTTTAGTCCGGAACTGGAATCCCTTTTCAAGACTCAGGATCAGAGTGCGCAGATTACCTTCAGCCCGCGGCTTGCGATCTCGCATCCGATCACAGAAAATTCAAAACTGTTCTTCAATTACGGCCATTATCGCCAGTTTTCAACGGCTGAACGGCTCTACCGTATGCAGCGTGACATCCGTGATAAACTCGATTTTATTGGTGATCCCGGTCTCCCCATGGCCACAACCGTATCTTACGAGCTTGGGTATGACCAGGCACTGTTCTCGGAGTTCCTGCTGCGTGTTTCAGCCTATTATAAGGATATAAAAGACCAGGAACGTTGGGTACGTTACATCAGCGCCGACGGCAAAATTAACTATAGTAAAGTTACGAGTAACAGTTATGAAGATATCCGGGGCTTTGAAATTGATCTGACAAAACGTCTTGGACGCTGGGTTACGGGTAACCTCAACTACGAGTATCGCGTCGGTACATCCGGCTTTTTTGACCGTGATCAGATATATGAAAATCCGGCCGACCAGAGGAATTATGATTCACGTAATCCTTATCAGTCACGACCACGCCCGCAGCCGAGGTTTAAGGGGACAATCGATTTACACACGCCTATGGATTTTGGACCCCAATGGCTTGATCAGATGTGGCTGGCCGACTGGCATTTCAACTTTATTGGCAGATGGACCAGCGGTGATTGGTTTACCTGGAATCCGCAAAATATAGCCGGCACCCAGTTTAATGTGCAGTGGAATGACTTTTCCAATGTAGATCTGCGTATATCCAAAATATTTCCTTTTGAATATTTTGATATAAAATTCATTGCTGACGTCCAAAATCTTTTAAATCATAAAGTTTTTTCCAATGCCTCATTCTTTGATAGCTTTGATTATGATTTTTATATGAAATCCCTGCACCTGCCGGAGAATGTGACCAATACATTGAATTATGGCAGCATTCCCGGTGACGATAATCCCGGTGATTATCGCAAGGCCGGCGTGGCCTACCAGCCAATGGAATGGATCCGCGATGTAACCACAGTGACCACACCAAGCGAAAGGGCTATTTATTATGAGGCCATTAGCGGCAAGTATATGGAATACAGGGACGATGCCTGGCGCCAGGTTGACCAGGGGCGTTTGGATAGAATAAATGACGATAAAGCTTATATCGATATGCCCAATCAGGATTATTTTACTTTTCTGAATCCAAGAAGTATTTATCTGGGTATTCAGCTTAATTTCCGGTTTTAACCAAAAGCGAACATCAAATCAGAAAAATCAAAGGATATAAGATGAGACAAAAATTAATTCCGGCAGTCACATTGTGTATGATGATTTTGATGATCAATCCCGTTTCAGGTGGTGAAACACAGTGGATTGCGGTTGGTAGTCTGCACAATTGGTATCATAGCGCCGGTTGTGAAATAGAGGTCGGCAGGACATTTCAAGTCTCGGATCAGCAGGATGGATTGCGCTGGCCGGCCCAATTCCAGGATCAGGATTGCCAGGCAGCAAAAGCATTCTGGATCGGTACCACTAATTATCAGGATCCACTGGCTGATAAATTTTATGATTATAAGGTTGTGCATATCGGACCCCGCGTATTGGATGAATCAAACGAATTTATGCCGGTGGAATTTACCATGTACGGACGCTATGATACGCCCGATGTATTTGTTGATAACACCCCGGCTTCCAAACTCGATTTTCTGGAGCGGATTGATATCGTCGATCCCGATCTGCCGGCTGAGCGGCTCTTATATAATGTTGTTAACACCGGTATTGGTATTACCATGAAGCGCAGGATATATGCTTTCAGCCAGCAGTATAACGATAATTATGTCATCTACGATTATGTCTTTACGAATACCGGGATTGTGGATGTCAACGGTACCCGGGTCAATCAGACATTAACCGGTGTGATTTTTTATTTTCAGTATCGCTATGCTATTTCCCGTGAGGGTGGGCCGTATGGTGAAGGTTACTGGCTGCCTCAATCCTCTGCCTGGGGTCACAATACGATGAATGATGTAATTTATACCCATCCGAATAATAGCGGCGATCCGTTCCGTGCTCTGATCTCATGGCATGGTAAACATTCAAAATGGACCGGACCTGGCGATAATATCGGTGGGCCGGCATATTTGTCAGATGGGCGGTTAGGCGCCGTACAGCATGTCGGTGTCATTACTCTGCATGCCGACCGGGCCCCTGGTGACAACAGCGATGATATCAATCAGCCTATCGCTACCAAGGAAATCGGATCCGACTCTGATGTGAGCTACAATAACAGCCAGTTCAATTCGGGTCAAATGACGAAGGAATATTTGCAGTACATGTCCGCCGGCCGGCCGGCAGAATCACATGCCACCCGTGTTGGCGACGGATTTGCTGATACGTATGACAATACACCGGGTGGTTTTTCAACAGCCCAGGGTTATGGTCCTTACACACTGGCACCAGGTGATAGTATCCACATTGTAATGGCCGAGGCTGCGGCCGGAATCAATCGTGACCTGGTTTATAAAATCGGCAAAAACTGGCTATTTGATAATACACCGTTTACTCTCCCTGACGGCGGGTCCACCAATGATCGTAACGAGTATAAAAATTCATGGGTATATACCGGTTATGATTCGCTGGTGCAAACCTTTGAACGGGCCCGGGATAATTATGCATCGGGTTTTGATATTCCGCAGGCACCACCGCCTCCTGAGCAGCTAACTGTCACTTCCGGTGGTGACCGCATTATCCTGAACTGGGGGAGAAATGCCGAATCATCGCCAAATTTTAACGGCTATCGTGTGTACCGCTCAATTTTTATCCCCGATACAACTTTCGATCTCGTCTTTGCCTGTGGACCGGGTACCGATAATCCGCAGGTCGTAAACGAATTTTCTGATACCTCTCCAATTCGGGGTATCGACTATTTTTATTATGTTGTAGCGTATGATGACGGCAGTACCAACACGGTACAACCGGGTGTCCCTCTGGAAAGTGGTAAATTTTATACTATGACGCAAGAACCGGCTTTTCTGCGCCGGCCGCCGGGGACAAGCCTCGATCAAATTCGTATTGTGCCAAATCCCTACAACATTAAAGCCCGTGATATTCAATTTGGGCGTGATGCCGGCGCCGACCGCCTCATGTTTTATAATATTCCGCCGTTCTGCACGATAAGAATATATACCGAACGGGGTGATTTAATCCGTGTCCTCGAGCATAATGACGGTAGCGGTGATGAAGCATGGAATTCGCTTACATCTTCGCGGCAGGTTGTGGTTAGCGGACTTTACATAGCTTACATCGAGGTTACAAAAGATTATTACGATTCGGTAACAGGGCAAAAAATTTATTCCGCCGGAGATAATGTAATCAAAAAATTTATCATAATTAGATAACTATATATTGTATTGTTTTTAATTAGGAGATCAGGTGAATGAAGGTAAAAGATGAAATCCTAAAAATTTTGATATTGGTGTTCTCCGCCTTTTTGTTGGTATTTTATATGGCATGTGATGATTTTAAATCACAGGAATTTCAGATATCAAGTCAGGATGCGGTTGCCTGTAAGCAATTATCAGACACGGTTTTTAGTACATTATCATTAAAATCACTTACGGATTTTGACAGCACATGGGTTGATTCAAACATCATTGGCAACGTATCTGAAATTCTGGATTCACTCGAAGCAAACGACATAGTGCTTATTGCTGATGGCAGCGAAACTACACTGATTGTGACGACGGCTGCGGATACAAATTACTTCGCCATGCGCTCCAATTTTAGTAGTATTATATGCTATAGCGATAAGAGCATCTTGCTGAATCTGCTTACTGAAGACGATCAGGTTCAACGCACATCCGACGCATCCATGCCTCTTGAAACAGTTAGCGGGTGTACTGTGCTCGAAAACAAAAAACCGGTACCACTGATTCGTGCCCGCATGAAATTCGGTTTCTCTGATGATCGATATCTGGTGCAATTTATAAAAGACGATCAAACACGTTCCGGTAGTATCAAAATATCTATCTTAAGCAATCAATAAGTTTTCATTTTTTATAACGAAATGGATTGGAGGCATTCAATCATGAAATCTAATCTTTTCTCCCTCTCGGTCATTCTCCTGGTGTTGAGCGCATTGATGTCGGGCCTTTCCGCACAGGATAAATTAGCACAGTCAGGCTTCCAGTTTTTAAGTGTTGGGCAGGATGCCCGGGCAGCAGGTATGGGCGAGGCGTTTACTACGGTTGAAGGTACCCCGAACGCTCTTTTTTATAATCCGGCCGGCATTGCCAGTATAAACAATCTTGTCGATATACGCGCTAACTACTTCGAGTTTATTGCCGATATCAAGTACACATCCTTTACCATTGCGTCAAGCCCCTGGGGTGAGCAATATGGTGTATTCGGCCTTTCCATCCAGGCTGTAAATTACGGCGAAGTTCAGGGAACCATGGTCTGGGCAAATCCCGATGGTTATGTCGATACGGAAATCCTGGAACCCAGCACAATGGCCATTGGCCTGGGTTATGGTAAAGCTCTTTCAGACCGGTTTGTCGTGGGCGGTCAGATACGCTATGTTGCACAATCACTCGGTAAAAGTGTCATTCCGGGAGAAGGTACCAAGCGAAATGTCGCCGACGTATTGTCTTTCGACTTTGGTACTATTTACCGTACCGGCTTTAAAAGCCTGGCCTTTGGTATGTCAGTACGTAATTTTTCGCAGGAAATTAAGTATGAACAGGAAAGTTTTCAGTTGCCGTTGACCTTCAAAATCGGTGTGTCTATCGATGCGCTGGATTTTGCCGATATGAATCCGGAAAATCATTCTCTCCTGGTTGTATTTGATGCGGCACATCCGCGGTCATATCCTGAATATATCAACCTTGGTCTGGAATATATGTTTCAGCAGTCAATTGCCCTGCGCTTTGGTTATATATCGAACCAAAACGAATATGATTTTACACTTGGTTTTGGCCTGCAGCAATTTGGATTCAAAATTGACTACGCCTATCAGGATTTTGGCGTTTTCAGCTCACTGCATAGATTTTCTCTGGGTTTCACTTATTAAACCCGGACTATTGGATTTAATCGATGAGAGCAAGGATTTTAGTACTCATAAGGAGTAAAAAAATAATGAAAACATTTTTTAAAACAACAATCACTCTCATTTTGTTTAATATGCTTTTTTCCTTGGGGTGTGATAATGAATATCCGTCCTCGCTATGGGATCCTAACTATTCAAGCAAACCAACACCCGAGGTAACCAATATGGAACCGGAATTCAGTTTCTCGGGCATCGGTGAGATCACACTCACCGGTACTAACTTTTCTGCGGTTGCTGAAGAGAATACGGTGTTTTTTAATGGCAAACCGGCCATAACCCTCAGCGCAACCACAACCGAATTAGTCGTACAGGCTCCTGTGTTAGTGGCCGATTCAGCTCGGGTAAAAGTTTATGTTGTTGGCGCATTTCTGTACGGTGAGTACGACGACCCGTATCAACTCAAAGAAGCCGCTCTCGAATATAAGGCTGTCGATAATCAGGTAGAAGCCTTTTGTCTGGCCGTTGATCCCGACGAAAATATCTATGTTATTGCTAACAAAAAGGTATTGCAGATAGCTCATCCTGACAGCCCGGCTGTGCAGTATGGTACCACCTCATTTTCGATCAGCAGTAATATGCGCTGGGCGCCGGATGGGTCAATATACATCTTCCGCGGTAACCGTCTAATTTATCGTGTACCGCCCGGTGGCGGCCGTGCAGGGATATTAACGGCGTTCCCGGATCTGTTTGACAATATTTCGACCGGTGATTTTGATGTGAACGGAAATCTGTTTTGTGGCGGCAAAGCACAGAAAATATTCTATGTCGGCGCAGCGGGTGATACCGCCACAGCATTCAGGTTTACTGACTATAATATAGGTGCCTTGCGTGTTTATGCTGGTTACCTGTTTGTAGCCGCAAAATATGCCGGCGACGGAACGCCGGCAATCACCGAAGGCATATGGCGGCATCAGATTACCTCGGCTACCGGTGATCTTGGCCCCCAGGAACTGGTTTATGACTGGGGTGCATTTGCCGGTGAAACCGGGCCTAAAATCATGTCGCTGGAATTTGATGAAACCGGTCTGATGTATATTGGTCTGGATAAGGATGATGCCATAATGAACCTGGATCTGGACGGTGGAACACCAACCCCGTTGTATCCCGAAATTTTGCTTCCGCCAAGTACAAATATGCGGTGGGGAAATTCTACATTTATTTATATCAACCGCAGGGAAACCGATCTGGATAAAATCGATCAGAGAAGAATTGTTCGCCTGGAAATGCCGTTTAAGGGTGCACCAAGTTACGGTCGCCCCTGAAATTTATAAATTATAGATGAATTCAATCTAAAAACAAGATTATTAATCAATGTCATCCTGAACTTGTTTCAGGATCTATTGATTTTAGTGGAGTTAAAGATTCCGAAATAAATTCGGAATGACAAATTACCGTATTTTACAGAAGTCTATAACAAAATAGCGAAAGGAGGGCAACCGGCAATAAAATATTTTTAGCGAAAATAACTGTTTGATTGTATTTTAACTATTTAACGGAGGTAAAGTAATGAGATTATTTGTAACAATTTTTAGTCTGTTGTTTTTGGTCAGTATGTCATTTGGTCAGGTGTGGACATGGGACAGCGATTTTGTCGAAGGCAGCCAACCCCATGATGTCCTTGTTGGTAATGACGGTAAAATCTGGGTTGGGTTTTATGGGACTCCCGATTCGCTGACTCTGGCGGATACGACTTACAATCTAAGTTCTTTAAGATGTTACACAGCAGATGGCAACCAAACCGATTTTTCACCAATCATGATTTTTACTAACGGAACAGATATTAATGATACTCTGTTCACTTCGCCGTCTGCGAGTAACCTGCGTTGTCGTGGATTAGGAGAGGCAAAAAATGGTGATATCATCTATTCTTGCTCAAATGGATGGGTATATATAATTAACTCGCAAACAGGAGAAGCTCTTAAAAAATTTCCTGGTCCCGCATATGGTGACGCGACAGGGTCTCTTACCAATGCTGCTGTCGATGCTAATGGTTTTTTGTATATAGCACGTGTCGGGGGCAATCAGCCTGCTAAAATCTATAACGCGGCTTATGAACCATACAGTTTTGTTGCCGATACAGTGCCGGGATTGCAGCGAGGTATTGAAGTGTCCCCCGATGGAAACCTGGTGTATTTTGGGAAAATCTATTCCGGGGATAACGGTGTTGTGATCTATAAAACCTTAGGTGGTTTTGGTCCGGATGACGAATATGCACCTTTTGATACGGTTGGTAATGTTGCCGAAGGTGTAGTTGACGAACATAAACATATCACCTGGGGTCAATGTTTAGATCTTGATAATAATGGTTTATTATGGGTTGGCACTTACTGGAATGTCGGTAAATATGATTTTACCGGCTGGTATGCCCTCGATCCTACCCAGAATTATGCTATTATCGACACAGTTGGTCATAATGCATTACCGGCAGGCGGACCTTTTGTTGCCGGTGTTCCTGCCGAAGGAGGCACTTATTATTCTCCGCGTCATGCGGCCTGGAGCGCCGATGGCAAGACCATGTATACCGCTGACTTTGACGGCGGCGTGGTAAAAAAATGGACCAATGCTGATCCGGTAAAGCCGGGTGCAACCCC
>CAYULK010000037.1:0-16369 GCA_964445625.1 uncultured Calditrichota bacterium | reverse complement strand
GATCAGTTTTGCGCAAAGCAGGTTTCCTTACACGAGATCCGCGTGAGAAAGAACGTAAAAAATATGGATTAGCTAAAGCGCGCAAACGTTTTCAGTTTTCTAAAAGATAATTTTGATTTTAATAATATAATAAGGCTGCTAAATCTTTTCTTAGCAACGTTTATTAACCACAGAAAGCACCGAAAATAACCCACCCCTCTTTCTCCCTAATCGAATTAGGGAGGGGGATTATAGGGGGAGGGTCAGTAATAATATTTAACAAAATCACACACACCGGTTGATCGGTTCGTTGGTCTCACTGCGATGAGTACGAACTGAGATGACACCGGTGGCGGACAAACCAATCATAAGGAGTACAAAATGCCAAAGGTAACTCTCGAAGCCCTCCTGGCCGCTGGATCACACTTCGGCCATCTCACCCGCCGTTGGAATCCCAAAATGGAAGAATTTATCTTCATGGAACGCAACGGTATTCATATCATCGATCTTAAAAAAACACAAAGCAAAATTGATGCGGCTTACGAAGCTATCAAGACAATGGTGGGTAATGGAGAAGACGTATTATTTGTCGGGACTAAAAAACAGTCGAAGGAAATAATCACGGCAGAAGCACAGCGTTGCGGAATGTATTATATCACTGATCGCTGGCTGGGCGGTACACTCACTAACTTCAGTACCATAAAAAAGTCCATTAAGCACATGAAAAATCTGGAGAAAATGAGTACGGATGGTACGTATGATGAATTATCCAAAAAAGAGATTCTGCATATTGATCGCGAAAAAGCGAAAATGAAAAAAGTGCTCGAGGGTATTGAAGATATGAAAATACTTCCCGGGTTAATTTTTATAGTCGATACCAAGAAAGAACAAATTGCGGTTAAAGAAGCCCGGAAACTAAATATTCCTATTGTGGCAATTATAGATACAAATTGTGATCCCGATGTAATTGATTATCCGATTCCGGCTAATGATGATTCAGCGCGGAGCATTAGTCTTATCAGCAGAACAATTGCCGATGCAGTTATTGAAGCGAGACAGAAAGTAATCCAGGAAAAATCAGAACAGGAAGAGCTGCAAAATAAATTGAAAAAAGAAACTCAGCCTGAATCAGAAGAATTAAAAAAACCAGATGGGAGTAAATAATGGCGGATATCACTGCAGCTCTGGTCAAAGAACTCAGAGATAAATCCGGTGCCGGCATGATGGATTGTAAAAATGCACTGGTTGAAGCTGAAGGTGATCTAAATAAAGCAGGCGATATATTGCGCAAAAAAGGTATTGCCAAGGCGACCAAAAAAGCGGATAGAGTAGCAAAAGAAGGCCGGATTGAGGCTTATATTCATCTGGGCAGCAAACTCGGTGTTCTACTTGAAGTAAATTGCGAGACAGATTTTGTAGCCAATACAGATGATTATGCAACATTTTGTCGTGACGTAGCCATGCAGATAGCCGCATCTGCACCAAAATTTTTGCGTCGTGAAGAGGTCGATAAGGAAACAATTGACCGGGAAATAGAAATCTACAAAGAACAGGCCCGGAATCAGGGTAAGCCAGAGCAGATACTGGAAAAAATTGCTACCGGTAAACTCGACAAATTCTATTCTGAAATTTGCCTGCTTGAACAGCCGTTTGTAAAAGATCCCGATAAAACTATTAATACCCTGCTGACCGAGACAATTGCCAGGTTAGGCGAAAATATTTCGATCCTTCGTTTCAGCCGTTTTAAAATCGGAGAATAATCTAAAATGGAGAAATCCCCCCGTTATAAGCGAATTCTTTTAAAACTTAGTGGCGAATCACTTACCGGCGAAAAAGAATTTGGCATTGAGGCGGATGTTCTTAACCGGTTTGCCACAGAAGTTGATAAGGCACATAAACTTGGTGTTGAAATCGCTATTGTCATCGGTGGCGGCAATATTTTTCGGGGATTATCTGAAAAAGCACGTGAGATGGATCGCGTGCAGGCTGATTATATGGGAATGCTGGCTACGGTGATTAACAGCCTTGCCCTGCAGGATGTGCTGGAGAAGAAGGGCATTTATACCAGAGTGATGACTGCTATAGAAATGAATAAAATCGCTGAACCGTTTATCAGACGTCGGGCCATCCGGCATCTGGAAAAAAAACGTGTCGTTATTTTTGCGGGTGGCACCGGAAATCCGTATTTTACAACCGATACTGCTGCAGTTTTACGTGCAGTTGAAATCGAAGCAGATGTTATCTTTAAGGGAACCCGTGTAGACGGTGTATATGATGACGATCCGGAAAAAGTTAAAGACGCTTTAAAGTTTGACACGATTTCATATATGGAAGTTGTTAAGCGCGGTCTTAAAGTAATGGATACTACCGCTATAACTTTGTCTATGGATAACAATCTTCCCATTATCGTTTTTAACTTCAACACTAAAGATAATCTGCAACGAATCTTATTAGGAGAACTGATCGGAACCAAAGTTCAGGAGTAGAATTATGCCGGTAAAAGAACTTAAAAAAGATGCGGATCATCGCATGAAACGGGCCGTCGAAAATGTCCAGCAGGAATTTGCTAAAGTGCGGACCGGACGCGCCACACCGGTGTTGCTCGATGGAGTTAAAGTATCCTACTATGGCAGTATGGTACCGATTGCCCAGGCAGCAACAGTAGCGGTACCAGAACCGAGATTAATTGCTATTCAACCCTGGGACAGAAATATGATCGGCGAGATAGAAAAAGCGATCCTTAAATCAGATCTTGGTCTCACACCTTCCAATGACGGAACGTTTGTACGGATTCCAATCCCTCCGCTAAGTGAAGAGCGGCGCAAAGACCTTGCTAAACTCGTTCGTAAATTTGCCGAAGAAGGAAAAATCGCGATACGAAATGTCCGTCGTGATGTAAATGATCATCTTAAAAAATCACAGAAAGATCATGAGATTTCTGAAGATGAGCTCAGCGTAGTACTCGACGAAACACAGGAAATGACCGATAAATATGTGAAAGAAATCGATGCATTGCTGGAGCACAAAGAAACGGAAATATTGGAAGTGTAAGAATTGCTCAAGTCCCGGAATCGGGATAAAAAAAATATTAACCACAAAGCACGCAAAGATCACGAAGTTTTAAAAAACATGTATCCACGAAGTACACAAATTTCCACGAATTAAAAAAGATATCAGACAGGATAAACAAGATAAATAATATCCTGTTCATCTTGTAAATCATGTCAAAAATTTTATATCATCGTAATTATGAAATTAGATACTTATTCCTAATTCCTCACTCCTTAATTAAAAACGTCTGCTTTTCCAGGTGATTTTTAAAGGCAAAAGCGCTAAAAATGTAAATATTGTGGTATAGAAAAAATAATAAACTTCAAAAAATATAAAATACCGGAGAAGGTCTGTTTTTTTTATTCTGCGGGCTACTGGTCTTAGTATAAAAAAAAGATCTGAAACTATCGGTAACAGCAAAGACACATATATCAATAATGTTGGTTTTGCCAGAAGAAAAAATATCAGCGGTAATAAATGCACTAAAAATGCCGTTGTCATCATAATCCAACCGGACAGTGGACCAATAATTCCCCCGGAAACCCAACGCCTTCGTTGATTTAATAATTCATTCAGCGATTTTGCCGGCTGACTGAATATCTCAGTCTCCGATGTCAGAGGATATTTAATCTGCCATTTTTTTAACCTGCGGATTGCCTGCATCAGCACCATATCTTCGGTCAGCGAAAAACCAATATTTTCGAAACCGCCTGTTTCATGGTAAGCCTGCTTTCGGAAAGCAAAATTATTTCCTAATATCGATGTGGGAAAACCCGAGCCGGCGGCGCCAGATGCAACACCCTGTAAGAAAAGCCAGTCCAATGCCTGAATTTTGAAAAAAAGCGGCTCATTTGTTTTGGCCTTTGATAATAACGTTATGCCGCCTACCATTCCGGTCTGTGCCGTAAAATATGAAACAAGGGCATCAGCCCACCCGGGAGAGACTTCACAATCGGCATCTGTTATCAGAATGATTTCCCCTGAGGCGTGATGAATCCCCTGGTTAAGAACATTCATTTTACCGGACAAACCGGTTGTATCAATTGTTACAGTGTAAGAATGAAAATGAGAATATTTTTTGCAGTACTGTCCGGCAATCTCATTTGTGCGATCTTCAGAACGGTCATCGAGGATAATTACTTCAGTCAAATGCGTAGGATAAGTAATTCCGGCAATTGAGTCCAGACAGGCCGGGAGATATTTTTCTTCATTTCTCGCGGGGATCAATATTGATATTTTAGGCTTTTCTTCTGAACGGTGGTATTCTGCCAGTAAGCCCCTGAAAATAATGAGTGCGATCACGAAGTAAGTAATAGCAACAGTCAGGCTGATATATTCTAAATAAAATATCATTCATTTACCATCCTCGTTCCCAAGTTGTACCTGGGAACGTACCTTGATTTAAATTTAGTATCTAACCCTTGCGACCTGCCCACTTAAAATTTTGAATTTGCGAAACAAGACCAAAGTATATGACATACGGGATATGAAACATCAAAGTAACAGGTATCAGTGATAAATGTCTCCGGTCATGCAGAATTTTCGCTGCCCTGCGCATAAATGCATAATCTATCATATATTTGATGAGCACGGCTATCAGGTACACAGGAAACCAGGATGGATTCATTATCATAAAAATAAGATTAATTAAATATAATAAATTATAAAAATAAAAAAAGATCAGGATCAATTTTAATTTGAGTGGATATATTAAACCTTTGGAAGCATAACGTAACCTCTGATCATAAAATTTACTCAATTTTTCAGGCGGTGCATTAAATACATGACTGTTCTCAGCGGTCGCATACCGGATTTGCCAATCCGTTTCTTCACGAACCCTTTGCAGGAATAAATCATCATCTCCGGTATGCACGGCACTAAATTTGCCATACCCGGATAATTGCTGAAACACAGTTTTGCGATAGGCCAGATTGGTCCCGACACACGTCACCGGGTAATTTAAGCCGGTTGAAGCCGCGCTTACGGCAGCATGAGAAAGATATTCGAGAGCAAGTATGCGAAATATGGTTTTATTAAATGGATGATGAGTAGCATATGGTGCATAACCTAATACCATACCGGTTTCGGGAGAAAAATGAGAAACCATAGTTGAAACCCAGTTGGGTCCGGGACGTCCATCCGCATCGGTAAACAATAGGATCTCACCACTTGCCCGGGATACTGCCTGTGTAATTGCGTATTTTTTTGGTGCGAATTCAGATGGTGTTTCTTCAATTTTTAGCAGTTTAACAGAAAAATTGCTGATACGATTCTTGCTTAACAACTCATATGTCTTATCCTCAGAGCGGTCATCCACAAATATTATCTCAAGCAGGTCATTCGGATATTCCTGCATGTTAAGATGCTGTATCAGAGAAGCAATATTTGCCTCCTCATTATGAAGACTAATAATAATCGATACGGAAGGTTTGGTTGCAGCATCTTGTATCGGATAACTAAGATAATTAAGTCCGGATTTTAATCGCAGATATCCTAAAAAATAAAATATCGAAAACAAGAATTGCAGGATGAATATTAACGGAATAAAATATGTCATAATTTTTAATGCGATTAATGAGTCTACTCTAAAAAGGTTATTAACGTTCCGCCCGCCTAGGCGGGCAGGATGACATTTTCGGCTTTTTCCCTTTTTAGAGTGAACTCATTTATTTTTTTGCCAAAAATTTTGTGGTAGAAAACTACCGAAGCCCTGATTACAATTGCTGCAAATATCAATTTTCTGACGATCCCGGAGCAAACGGCTCCGGAAATCCGTGAACTGCCGGCCTTTCCAGATATCCTTGAGACTGTTTTCTTCAACAATATTCCCCATGGGATAATTGCCATTCTTATCAAAACAGCAGGGAACCACCTCGCCATCCCAATTAACAAGAGTTGATAGCCAGGGGCGCGTGCATGATTTCTTATCAGCTCCCTTTACTATCAGTTCTTCTCCATCAAAATTATATCTTCTGAATTCTTTGTTTTCGGGCAGCCATTCGTTTGCTTCCTTGGTGGAACGGACCTCAATATTCTTTATCAATAGCCGGTCAACACCAAGCTCTTCGGATAATTTTCTAATTTGCGGTATTTCATGCTCATTATGCTTCATTACCAGGAATTGTAACGCGACATTGGGTGTACGACTTGCTTTATTCTTTCTCATCTGCATGAATTTTTTTGTGCCTTCGAGAACTTTATCCAGATTACCCCTTACCCGGTACTTTACATATGATTCCTGGGTAACGCCATCGACAGAAACGATCATACTGTCGAGTCCGGAATCGATGGTGGCAGCTATATTGGCATCTGAAAAATAGTGTCCGTTTGTGCTTGTGGTTACATAAATATTATTTTCTTTGGCCAGCCTTACAAAGTCAAGAAAATGGGGATTTATATATGGTTCACCCTGATGATAAATCAGTAAAAAGAAGATATCTTCCCCGAACTTATCCATTATGGACCGGAAAGTATCCAGGGTCATATTACCTTTGACCCGCTTCATTTCACCGGAACCTGTGGTGCACAACGGACAGCGCAGATTACAAATATTGGCCGGTTCGATTGTCAGTACCGGAGGCAAACCCCAGACAATAGTTTTTCCTGTCAGAGCCGAGAGAAAGAATGATACGGTGGATTTAATAATATTGGCCACACGGCGTAGTGTCAGAGATCGCAGGAGACGACCGAGCAGAAGCTCATTCAATGTATTCACCTCAATTACATTTAAACAGGCGCTAAAATAAACCATATTAAGCATTTATGCAACAATCAGAACATTGATAATGTAAATATTCTACTGCTTGTAATTATAAGTTTTCACTTTTATATTCACTTCCTTTAAGGAAAAATAATCTCGTTCCCATGTTGTACCTGGGAACGCACCTTCTTTTAGGAAAATATGAAACGGGTAATTACTTTATTTTTATTCCTGTGTAGTTTAAACATCGTATTCGCCGGTAATCCGGTTAGTGTTCCCATTGGCGATCCTGTTTACAGATTTTTGGATCGTATGGAAACTCTTGGTATTCTGGATAATCTGCGTGACGGAATTAAACCATTTGACCGCGAGAGAATCAGCCGGCTGCTGGTAAAAGTCGATTCGAACAGAACACAATTAAGTTCGATAGATCGCCGGCGACTTGATAATTATCTTTTAGACTTTAGATATGAAACAGACCGAACCCAAAAATATGCCGGTATTAAAGATGAATCAAACTGGTATACACCATTTTCCAGCTGGAATCAATTCAAAACAGATTTCTCGCGCTTCTTTCAGCAGAATCAACCGGAAGAAGATAATCATCTGTATTTATGGGAAGATTCTACCAGAAGTTTTTACTTTGATTTAATCCTTGGATTTAATTACGACCAACGCAGTGATAACGTATACAGAACAAATCAATCAGAAACATATAAATTCCGCGGCACATTATTTGAAAATTTTGGATATCTTCTGCAGGTGTCATTTTACAGAATTAAGGGTGATGATGGATATCGCGATGAAGACCCTGAGCTCAGGAATTCCTGGAGGAATGAACGGGATAATCAGATCTTTTTTGATCGCGCCGGTGGAGATATGGCCTTGCGAACTAAATATATCGATTTTCATTTTGCTTATCAGCCGGTTACCTGGGGACCGGGGGAATCCGGACACCTTATTCTTTCTGATAATGTTGAGCAATATCCCTATTTTAGTCTGGCCACGAATTGGAGCTGGGGTAGCTTCACATATATGCACGGCAAATTGCTATCCCTGACCAATGGTGATTCTATTGACGGTCAACCGGTGTATCCGGATAAGTGGATCGTCATTAACCGCTTCGAATTTTCACCGGTAAAAAGTATGTCAGTCGGTCTCACCGGGATGATACTTTACGGAAACCGTTATCTGGATTGGGCATATTTACTACCTTTTAATTATCTGAGGGCCGTTGAACACAATCTGCGTGATCGTGATAATGCTCTCCTGGCCATTGACCTGGAGGCGCGTCTGTGGCATGGTGTTAAATTATATGGCACGGTACTGCTGGATGAACTTAAGAAGTCTGAATTATTTACAGACTGGTACGGAAATAAACATGGATTTCAGGCAGGAATCCATGTTACCGATCCTTTTGGTCTTGATAACCTGGCACTTCGGTTTGAGTATGTAACCATCATGCCATGGGTGTATACCCATAAATATAATATCAACCGCTATATTAATGACGGCCTGTCGTTAGGACATTGGGCCGGGCCGAATTCCGAGATAATTTATGGCCATCTGGAAAAAGACCTGCATCAAAGACTCAGAATGGGATTGCGTTATCAACAGTGGAAACATGGGGATAATTATCCCAATGAAAATATTGGTGGAGATATTTTAACAGGGCATAATGTATTGCTTGGCGACCAGGAGGAAGCAAGAACGACACGAAAGTTTTTGGAAGGCATTTTAACCACAAGCCGGTTGTATGAATTTTATACACAATATGAAATATTTAACGATTTTTTCATAAATCTGGCTGTTCGGAAAATTAAAATTCAGAATCCAGCATCAAACCAGAATTTAACAGAAGTACATCTCGGGCTAAAACTTGATTATTGATAATAATATTTGGGTAAATATATTTATCATGATGAGCATATTGTATTTTTTAATGCTCATTTTGGTTTATTATGGTTTGCGTCAGCTTCGCTACTATGGAAAGAATAGTCATCAGCCTTTTATCAGTATTATTATCGCTGCCCGTAATGAAGAGCACCGGATTATACCATGTCTGGACAGTCTGGGAAAATTAATATATCCCAAAGATAAATATGAAATTATTCTGGTTGATGACTGCTCGGATGATGATACAGTTGAGAATATTGAAAAATATACATCCTGCCATAAAAACTGGAGATTACTACGCATAACCACGAAAAGTAAAACCTTACGTGGCAAGAAAAATGCGCTGCTCCGGGGAATCTCAGAGGCAAATGGTGAAATTATTTTTACTACGGATGCGGACTGCCGGGTTCCACCACATTGGCTGACCGGTATGAGCAAAATGTTCGAACCGGGTGTTTCAATGGTGCTGGGATATTCACCGCTTGTTGATAAAAAAGGTTTGGTGCAAAAATTACTGAAGTTTGATAATTTATTTTCAGCGATTGCATCTGCAGCACCGACTAAATTGGGATATCCATTTACCAGTGTGGGTCGTAATCTGGCTTATCGTAAAGATGTATATGAAAATGCCGGCGGATTTCTTGCACTGAAAAAATTCAAAAGTGGTGATGATGTCCATCTAACCGAAAGATTCAGATATCTTAATACCGGAAGCATCGAATACTGCGCCCACCCGGACACGTTTGTCGAAACATTCCCTCCGTCCATTATAGGAGAAATATTTCATCAACAAATCAGAAAAAACAGTAAAATCCTGTTATCCACACCATCATCTATTTTAATGGCAATCCTGATTTTTAGTTATTATATGCTGACAGTCTTTTTGCCAATTATTTATCCACAAATCCTTGGAATCTGGATTATAATTATAATTCTGAAGTTCTTTTTAGAATTATTTCCTCTTTTTCTGGCCAATAAAATATTCAGGCAAAATCTGCCATTTTATTTTATTTTGATATTTCAGGTCGTCTATCCATTTCATATTATTTTTTTTAGCATCCTGGGTTTGTTTCAGGTATACAAATGGAAAAAATAAACCTGTGGAAAGAAAAATTGTTATATGTTCTGAAAATGATTATCGGATTGACACTGGTCTTCTGGATCCTTTCTCATGTTGACAGGGAAAAATTTACCGGTTATTTTCTTTCTCTCGATTTTTCATTGTTTTTACTCATACTCCCGCTTAGTGCAATAAGTCTTCTCATCCAATATCACAGGTGGAAGTATATGGTCTCCAGTTATTCGGATCACTTTCATGTTAAAGATCTGCTGCCGTCATTTTTTTCAGGATTTACATTTCGTTTAATGATACCCGGAGGCCATGCCGAATTGAGCAAGGTCTTTCTGCTTCCGGGCCAGAAAAGGGGCAAAGTTGTAGCATTCGGTATGGAACGTATATTTCAGACTATAATTAAAATTTTGCTGTCCGTTTGGTTGCTGACTATATATTTCCCACAATATTATTTAATATATATGCTTATTTCGATAATAGTCGTTATCGGTTATTTCCTATTGCCAAAAATATCTCTGGTAAAAGGCTTGTATGAAAAACCTGTTAAATATAATAGTATTTTCTTCTGGTCGGTTATTTTCTCCGCCGGTGTATATTCGGTTATGGTATTGCAGTATTATATTCTCCTCAGTGCCACATATCCCATATCTTTTGGTGCAACTGCATATACAGTCGTATATTTATGGAGTGCGGGTATTATTCCCATCAGTATTTCAGGACTCGGAGTTCGTGAGGGATTAGCCGTTTATTTTTTTAATCTATATGGTGTCCCGGCTGCGTATGCAGTAGCCACTTCACTTTTTATTTTTGCCATAAATGCGATCCTGCCGGCGTTAATCGGTGTTTATTATATCTATAAAAAAAGAAAATATCTCAGGGATGTTAAAACTTCCTGGCAATCTTCCAGAGAGCTGTGGAAAAATATACGCGGGAAATAATCTTATAATATTGAGGTATAGGGTGATAGTTCCCCTTAAATCATTATTAAAATCGCTGGTTATATTCAATATTACGCTGACTCCTAAAAGAATTATCAATATTGTTAAAATATACCTGTCTATGTTTTTGTCAAAAATAATCCGCCGGCAAATCGTCTGGGGATATCCACCAATACTCATGGTAGAACCGACAAATATTTGTAATTTAAAATGCCCCATGTGCCCGTCCGGAAATGGGGATATGAAACGTGAACCGGGTAAAATGAATTTCGATGATTTTAAAAAAGTAATTGATGAAATAGGACCATATATTATTCAGGTACAATTATGGAACCAGGGCGAGCCGTTCATCAACAGGTCGTTTATTGAATTTATTGCCTATGCAAACAGTAAAGGAATAATGACGTATACGTCTACCAACGGTCATTATATACGTACAGATGAACAGGCCGAAGCTCTTATAAATTCAGGTTTGGATCAGTTGATATTTTCGATGGATGGAACAAATAAAGAAAGCTATGAAAAATATCGTATCGGTGGTAATTTTGATGTGGTTCTGGAGACACTAGAGAGAATTGCCCGCATAAAGATGAAGCTAAATAGCAAAACACCTTTGGTGGAATTACAGTTTATTATTTTTAAACACAATCAGTCTGAAATTGATGAGATTATATCACTCAGTAAAAAGTTCAGATTAAACCGGTTATCGTTTAAAACTGCTCAGGTATATTCTGTTGATCAGGCCGTCACTTTTTTACCTGATGATTCAGATCAGATGCGATATGATTTTGACGGCAGCAATTTTCAGCTGAAAGGCGACATAAAAAACTGGTGTAAACGGTTATGGCTGAATTCAACTGTAAATTGGGATGGTTCGATTTCTCCCTGCTGCTTTGATAAGGATGCCGACCACGCTTTCGGGAATATGTTTCAGAATGACGCCCGCTTAAAAAAAATATGGCGAAATTCAAGGTATCAGACATTCAGAAAAAAAGTGATGCAGAACAGATCGTCTATTAATATGTGTACAAATTGCACAGAAGGATTACCGGAACCTTATACAAAAATTATTGAAATTAGTGATCTGGAACATCCCACTGATAAATCATAATATTTCTAAACTTATACTATAGATTTTTAAAGTTATTCACAGTTGACACCAAGCATTGTTATAAAAGTATCAGGACATATCACTTTATATTTTTTTGAGTTACGACAATTATCCCTCTTTAGCCTGTCATGGATTCATGATTTGTCCAATCTCTGTTTTAAAAATCAGAATATAAAAACTATTATTATTACTTATTATCCGGAATCGCAAACCCGTGCTGGTCGTAACTAATTGTAAATATTATGGTTATCGAGTTGACATGAAGTGGGATGGTGTATTTTCAGCCAGGTTGAAATTGTTGAAGGATGTTTAAAAATAATTAATAGATAATGTTTGACTATATTGATATGGGGGTTTTGAGCTGTGGATATGTAGATTGCTAATAGGCCGGAATTAAAGGAATAAGTAACAATTTCAGTAAGTTATCCACAAGTTATTCACAGGTTAAGTATATCTGTAAAAGGGGATATTTGGTAAAGTATCAATATCCCCTTTTGATTATTTTATTTGTGGTGTTCTTTAAGGTGTTTTTGATCATCTTCATTAAAATACAGTTCGACAAACTGGTCAACAAGTTTGCGTAACTTTACAACATTCTGAAGATCTGTGGTTTGTTTACATTTCATAGAAAATACCACCAACTGATGCAATGTGGTTGTCTGATTCTGGTACTTATTAAATTCCTCAGCATTTGCGGCGTCTTTTATTTTTATCCTCTGGGCCAGGAAGTAATAAGTCACAATCTTAGTGAATTCATCCGCATGAGTATCCTTGTTATTTACCCAGCGTACCAGTTGATTCATATTGGCCTGCGGATTCTTGGACAATTCATTGATTTGATTCATTGATTTCTCAATCGTTGTAAGATGCTCCTTAAGCATTACGATTCGTACCTTATCTCCATAAATACCACACGGAACCTGGCAATGGGAATATCCGGACACGGTAAAGCCGGCAATCAAAACGACAATGAATAACATTTTACTTAAATTTTGCATAAACCCTCCTGATTAATATCTGTTTTTAATTAACTTGCCTGATTTAATATGTCTATACGAATTTTATTTACCGGATATTTCCGAAATTTTATTTAATATAGCAAAATATCCCCGGCCAAATTCCGTTTGCAGGATTGAAATTGCCTGACGCTTTGAAGTTTTATTTATATGAAGTTCCTCAAAACGTAATTTCAGTTTGCCTAATTCTGCCTGCGACCATGGTTTGTGTTGATTCTTGGGTAGATTATTTTTACCCTGTTTTAATGTGCTTAATAATTCTCCCGGTAAAATTTTATCAATCTCAGCCATATGATGATTAAATGATTTCGGGTTGATCTCAAATCCTGTGAGTTTCCGTCCAAGCTCCAATGCCACTCGTGCGGTGGAGAACCCGCCCAGAAAAAAATCGGCGACCAGATCACCCTGATTACTGCTGTATTGTAACAACTTGATTAGCAATTGTCCGGGTAATTCATTTTTATTTTTTACCTCCCGGGGTTTGTACTCACGATTTATTACCCATATATCTTCCCTATCCTGATAATTGAGCGATCGGTCCTGAGAATTTTTTTCATCTGATCCATACCTGGAGTAAGTGTTAAATGTAACCTGACCGCCGGGTTTGATATAATAAAGAATGTGATAATGAGAGGTAACATATTTCTTTGTGGTATAAACGCCAAAATTGTATTTCCATATGATATGATTTCTTTCTTCAAGACACGTGGTCTTAAGGGCGGCAAGAATTTCGAATAAGTTGGTGTGTCCCGAAATAATATAAATAGTTCCACCCGGTCGTAACACTCGTTCTGCTTCTGAAATCCAGGCATGACTGAATGCGGGATACTCATCCCGGGGGATCTCCACATACCCGTCGATCACCATATTTTCATTGCGGTGGTAATGACGGTGTAACAGATTTCCTTCAATGCCATATGGCGGATCTGTAATGATGATATCAACAGAATCATCCTGAAGGTATTTTTTAGCGCCTTCAATACAGTCAATACAATAAAGATTATGATTTTGATTTTTCTGCATGAGATTAGCTGATAAGCATGAAAAACAGACGAATACAGATAAAAAGCAATATTACGCCCAGGATCGTTTTGCGCCAGAACAAGGAAACATTCTGGTTGATGCGTACACCAATCCGCGAGAAGATAAGGCTGCCGGCAAACAGGATTGCAGCAATATCAAAATGGATGTATCCAAGCATAAATGTGCCGGCGTCAGGATTTTGCGCGGTGGCAAATGAGATACTCGCAAACGCTGCCGTAAATATCATAACAGCATTTGAAGTGGGAGCTGCCTGTATATTCTTTACCAGGCCGGTGACAAGGGTCAACGGTGTAGTTATACCACCACCACCAATTCCGGTTAGTCCGGATATTGTGCCACTCAAAGATCCGATGCCTAAAGGAACCAAACGGTTTGGCCTGGTATCAGTAAGAGAGGATAATGATTCCTTGATAAAAAAGGTTCTGACGGCAACCCAGAATAAAAATAAAAGAAAAATTAAGATTAATATTTTCTCAGGAAGATAAGTGGATGCATATGCCGATATTATGGCAAATACTGCGGAAGTTGATGCAATCCAGGGAACAATCGACCAGACGACGACACCTTTCTTGTTAAAATTATAAGTGTTAAAACTGGTTACAAATACAATTGTTGCCAGACTGGTGGCTATGGATTCAATATGGCTGAATGGCAGTATTAATGTAAGTAAAGGAACCATTAAAATTCCGCCACCCAGGCCAAAGAGGGTAGAAATAAAACTGACTGCAACACCCGTAAGAAGTACCATGAGGTAAATAAGTATCATATTTTTATTGTCTTTCGGTTTTCTATCCTGATTAATTTATACCGCAGTCAAGGCTGCAATCAAAAAAAGTCCACGAATTAAATAAATTATATTAAAAATCCGTCCTGGCCTCGTTTAACGCGGCCTAATGGCCCGTTTTACGCGCGAGAATCAGCTTTATCAGTGTAATCCGCGTGCCATAATATCGCAGTAATGCTGCTCCCTCTGAAGGAATCCTTCGGAGAAATTTGGATTTTGTTATTTGTAACATTGGTCTCTGCAAGATAAAAATATTCTCAGTTAGTATAAGTATGCTCTAACCAATTGTTATTGTAAGACCTTCGTGCTCTTCGCGATCTTCGTGATAAATTGTTAAGATTAAATAAAATTAGGTTTTTGATTTATATTTCGCAAAATTATTTGTCAAAACCAGAGAATACCGCTTTAAAGAGGGGAATACGACTAATGATCACCTGATGCATATGATAGGATATCAGAAATACAAGGGTACTGATTGGTTTTTGGTAAAGGACTCATAAGGTAAAAAACTAGTAACTGATAGAAATAGAAAAGGGGAAGTTTAATTCCCCTTTTCCCCCGATATGTTTTATTATTTTTATTCTGTGATTACAGTGACGTTTCTGGCTTCCAGGCCTTTGCGCCCCTCAAATTCCTCAAATTCTACTTTTTGTCCATCAATTAAGGATCGATACCCATCTCCGACAATCCCCGAATAATGAATGAACACATCATTGCCATCCTCTTTCTGAATAAATCCAAAACCCTTTTTCGCATCGAACCACTTAATGCTGCCTGTCTGACGTTCTGACATTAGAAAATCTCCTTAAAATAAAATATACTAAAATAACTAAGTCTTATGGTATTCCCGAATGGTGAAAAATCAAGATATTAATACCATAAACAATTTATTTTACAAAAAAAATATCAGGGAAGCAAAGCAATTGTAGAAAAGGTAGTGATTGTTTGGTTATAAAAATGCATCGATAGCCTTGATTACTTTTCCCGGTGCTTCACTATGAACCCAGTGTGATGTCCCGGGTATGGTAATGATTTCTGAGTTTGTAAATTGATCCTGAATCAGCTGAAAATCCGATTCCCCGATATACTCAGATTTACCCCCGCGTATAAAAAGAGTGGGAGTGCTGAATGAGGAATTTGATTTAATTTCAGCGCCGATCTCTGTTAAATTTTCAGCGATAACCGAAAGATTTATGCGCCAGGTAAATAAGCCATCATCCTTGCGGGTTAAATTTTTAAGTAAAAACTGTCGAATTCGTCTACTGGAAATCTTCTCAGATAGTTTTACATCTGCGTCATTTCTGGAATTTAGCTTACTGATATCCAGGGTCAACAGACCATCGATAATATTTCTGTGAAATACCGGGTATTCCCGGGGAGAGATATCAATAATAATCAGTTTATTAAGTCTGTGCGGATACTCCAGGGCAAAACTCATCGCCGTTTTACCACCCATAGAATGACCGATTATTGATACCTTCCGCAGGCTCATATCCGTTAGAAATTCATAAACATCCTCAACCATATCGGCATATGTAAATGCCTCTGTATGTGGTGAGCGACCATGATTCCTCATATCCAGGACGTATACCAGATATTTTTCAGCAAGGCTTTTGGCAATCGTAAGCCAATTATCAGAAATTCCAAATAAACCATGCAGAATCAGAATCGGATCTCCTGCCCCAAATTTTTTAAAATGCAGTTTCATAAAAAATAATCTTTGTTATTAACCTGATCAATTTAAAAAACTTGCCACCAAGACTCAAAGACACTAAGAA
>CAYULK010000036.1:0-16391 GCA_964445625.1 uncultured Calditrichota bacterium | reverse complement strand
GGCAGCTACCTCGCAATTGATCTGCTTTGGCAGGCGGGAAGGTTAACTGAGGACGACTTTACTAATTTTAAAAGTTTCCTCGATAGTTTAACTCGTCCGGGTGATGATGAGGTGATTTATGAAGAGGCTGAATTGATACGTGATGGATTCATCGATGAAACAAACCTTGCCAAAAGATCGGGTATCATACTACAAAAAATTCAAAAGCCCGGAGGTAGCATCCCAGGCGCTGCTTGATCTGTTCATAAATGCCCTGCTCGTTGAGAATGATTATGAAATGGCAGCTCAAATATACAACAGGCTTAAAAGTGAATTTCCTGCTTCTCAGGCAACACTGGAAGCTATAAATCATCTTGGGATCATGCAGGACAACTTTGATTTACCCGAGGAATTAATTATACCCGATAAATATGAATTGCTTGGTAATTACCCAAATCCATTTAATCCATACACACATATAAAATTCTCCATACCGAAAATTTCATCGGTAGAAATTCAGATATTTAATATACTCGGGCAAAAGGTCAGAACACTGCGGGTTGATCCCATTTTACCAGGTATCTATAAGATTACATGGGATGGTAAAAACGGAAATGGAATCCTGATATCGAGCGGCACATATATATACAGGATAAAAGCAGAATCTTTGACCGGTGATGGCGAAAAATTCGTGAAATCATCCAAAATGGTGTTATTAAAATAAGCGAAGTGGTTTTATACTCAGGATATAATATGCTGGTTATTATGAATAAATGGAATACAGTACTTTTTTGACAGGATTTACAGAATATAAGCTGTCATTTTGCTTGAGAAATAGTTTCCTATATGAATACTATGCCTCAGATAGTAATTTGAATCTGTGGCATTTTATATATTATCATGATATTTTATAAAATTATTTGTTTTTTGACCGAAAGTTGAAACTGAAGAGCCTTAACAAGAGTATCACAAACAGAGTAAACACCGAGGTTTTATGAAACGGATTTTTCTTATCAGCACATTGTTCTTGTTGTATTCCTATACTAACGCCGCACTCCAATATAAAGAATTATTAAATATACCATGGGGTAAAGATCAAACCCGGGTGGGGTTAAGAAGCGGTCCCGGTGGTCAGTACGGTCCCGCTTCGTTCCGTGTTATAAATAATAATATCCTAATCCTGGATTCTGAAAACCGGCGGCTTATGATATATGAATCCGGAAAATTCAATAAAAATATTTCGTTAAATCTGCCGTTTACAGATGATTTTTTCCTGCTGTCGCCGGACCACATTATTGTCTTAAACGAAAACGAGTTGTTTGAGGTTAAAGATAATTTGGTGCAAAAAATCTATTCGCCACCCTCGCCACGTATAATTATTACCGGATTAAAAAACCTGAGTGGACAGATTTCTGCTATTCTAAATAACCAAACTTCCGTGTTTCCGGTTTCCGGTGGTTTACAAAAGCCGGCGGTTGAAAATTCAATACAAATTTATAAATCATCCTTTTCCCGTGCAGAAATCCGGATCAATAATTCAAAAATTTTTAGCATTGAATCCCCTCAGGACAATCTGGGCGTCGTTAAACATATCGGCAGCACCCCATCAGGCAATCTTTACCTGTATGTCGAAAATATCAGACAACATGTTCCGTTGTTGGTTGACAGATCAGTCCGGCTGTATACGCCGGAAGGTGTTCTTCTCAGCCGTATCGATGTTCCATCGCTCAAACATAGTTATATATTCCGGGAGTTTGATGTGGATGCTAGGGGTAATCTGTATCATATGATCTCCAGTGAAAAAGGTATTCACATAATCGCCTGGTATAACGATCAACAGAACACAGGGTCTTTGATTTATACATATCCCGAAAAACTGAGATCTGAACATCACTTTAATTATCTGGAATCGAACGTTCCTGAGAATATCAATTTACAGGAAAGCGAAGCCTTGTCTTCTGTTAGTGCTTCAGTAACCAGGAATGAAGCCCTGGCAATCGGTGATACATACGTAAAACATATCTGGACAGCAGAAGCAAAAAATCTTACAAATGGCCGGATTACAGATCCCGGCAATGTTGAAATTGAGACACCGTCATGGGTGAAAATTGGTCAAAACATAAAGCTTCCCTATCAATGGGGGGGATTCCGGACCATTGCCGGCTTTGACCAGGGTTTGCTCGACGGTAAATATGCAGGAGATATCGCTACCACCGGAGTGAGTTACTATTGTGTCGGGGTTGATTGTTCAGGATTTGTATCACGATGCTGGAAATTATCTTCACACTATTCTACCCGTATGATGGATGATAATATTACCATCGCCTATGATTCTTGGGATAAGATACAACCGGCCGATGCGGTACACAAGCCAGGTCATGTCCGACTGTTTGTTGACTTCAATACCGATGGATCTCTGCTAACAGTTGAAGCCGCAGGTCGTGACTGGCGGGTATCATATCATAGTTATAACTACAGCGATCTGACCTCATACACCCCGAGATATTATATCAATATGGAAGGATCGCCCACGCTGATCGCAAAACCCCTGCTGAATCATGTCCTCACGACAGATAGCGTTAAAATTGCATGGGATATCAGTGATCAAAACAGCATCAACGGATTTAATCTCTATCTCACGTTTGATGGAAGCAACTGGGAATATGCATCGGCTGATAATACTTTGCAGCAGGAATCCCGCGGGATAAACCTGAGTAAAGATTCTGATCTGGCGTGTTATTTTAAGCTTACAGCTCAGGCAAAAGATAATCCTTCAAATGAAAGTTCTCCATCAGATACCTATGGTTATAAATATTTGCCGGCTGCTCACCGCGTTCTGATTATTGATGGTTTTGACCGTGTGGATGGCAGCTATAGTGTTCCCTATCATGAATTTGCCATGCGCATGGGAAAAGCGCTGGAACCCTACCAGGTTTCTTTCGAAACAATCGATAATGACGATTTATTAACCGGATCAGTCAGTCTGAATGATTACGATGCCGTATTCTGGATACTTGGAGATGAAAGCACCGACGAGGAAACTTTTAGTGATCCGGAGCAAGTGTTGGTAAAAAATTATCTTAAACAGGGCGGTAAATTATTCGTATCCGGATCCGAAATTGCATGGGATCTCGATTATAAAGGATCTGCCTCGGATAAAGATTTTATTCATAATTATTTATGCGCTTCCTATTATCAGGATGATTCGCAAAGTTATACCGTTCATGGTGTTACCGGTGTCTTTAATGATCTCACGATTCAATACGATGACGGCACGCATGGAATTTATGAGGAAGATTACCCGGATGCATTTAATACCAGCAATAATTCACAGGCAATCCTTAAATATGATAATGATAAAATTGCAGCTATAGCGAAAACCGGAATTTTTCCCGGTGGTTCTGCGACCGGAAGTGTGATACTCACCGGATTTCCATTCGAAACTATATATAACGAATTACAACAGATAGAGTTTTCCGGAAGAATTCTCAATTATTTTGGTATAATTGAAACAAGTATAAGTAAGGAAGAATTTAAAATAGTCAGGAATTTCGTCTTACATGGCAATTATCCCAATCCATTTAATCCCGGTACAACTTTTCATTTTGCCATTCCGGCACAGGGTCGGGTGGTTATTGCTATATTTGACATGCTTGGTCGAAAAATAACGACGGTATCTGATGAAAACCTGGCTGCCGGTGAGCATAAAATCGCGTATGATGGATCTCATCTGGCATCGGGGACTTATCTCTATATCATCCGGTGGCAAGACCGGCAGCTGAGAGGCAGGATGCAATTGATTAAGTAAGAATATCGAATGTTGAATTATTTGATACGTGGAGTTCCACGGAGACATTTATGAGGTCAGATTAATTAACTATTATGTCATTTCGTAGAAATCTTCCCGGGATGTTCGGTACACATAAAACGGGAAGATTCTTATAGAATGACTTTCTGGGGCATGGTATCTTGATCCTTGGTCCTTGTTCCTTTAACCTTTGGCCTTTTGCCTATTCAAGCCCAGACGATGAGCGATCATTTTATCCAGCCAGCGGTCAGGAAGAAATCTTGGTAAATACCAACCCATGAACTTATGTTTCAGGATAATGTACCTGTTTTTGGGTTTACGCACCGTTAATGCATGATGAATCAGGCGACTCACTTTTTCTACCGGCAGCGCATCTTCTATTTCGCCGCCAAGCAAGCCTTCCCGTAATCTTACAATAATTGATTCATAATCAGTGCCCTTGTATTCCGGCGTACTTTTGGCCTTGTCCCAGATCAATGTATCCGTATTGCCCGGTATTATCAGAATAACATCTATTCCATACAGCATTAATTCGCGGCGTAATGCCTCGGAAAGCGATTCCAGCGCATGTTTTGAAGCGGCATAGGGCCCGATGAAAGGGTAAGTGATGCTTCCGCTGACGGAACTTATATTGATAATTCTGCCCGGTGTCTGATTATTATTTTTTTTTGCACCCAGTAACGGTAAGAACTCACGTACCACACTCATCATGCCATGCACATTTACATCAAATTGTTTTTGCAGCTCATCATGTGGAATATGCATCAAAGGTCCGGCTACTACAATACCTGCATTATTTATCAAACCTGAGAGAAGTTGATTACCAAGTTTTTCCTTAACCTGCAGAGCGGCCGATACGATCGCGGTATCTTCACTTACATCAAATATTAGCGGGGTAAATTTATTGCCAAATCTGTCTGAAAGCTTCCGGGCGTCATTTTTTGTACGGACGCTTCCAAAAACATGATAATCATGCTCAATTAGTTCGCGTGTTGTATCCCGACCAATTCCACTGGAAACACCGGTAATGAGTACAGATTTCATTTTATACTACGGGACTAAACTCCATATAGATTGCTACTTATATTTATCCTCTTTAAGAAGAGAATTGAGAACCACACTGACAATACTTATAATTATCGCCCCGGCCAGAGAGGACCAGAATCCGGACACAATAAAACCTTCAAGAAATGAACCGGTCAGACCGAGCATGATTGCATTGATGATAAAAGTAAATAATCCTAAAGATAACAGATTAATCGGGAGTGTGAGAACTATAAGGATTGGTTTTATAAATGTATTTAATATGCCAAACAACGCTGCTGCGATAGCCAGATCTTTGAATAGATAATATGAAATACCCGGAATTAAAAAACTGGCCACGGCCAGTGCTATTGTATTTACAAACCAACGAATTATCATAGTACGTACCATTTGTGTTCCTCTGGCAAGTCTCAGTTATTGTCTTCAATTTGCTTTAAATTTGATGACAGGTATTTTGACAATTCTTTAATTGTTTTAAATCTGTTATAATTCTTCGCCAGGTGTTCGACAATTTTATCCGGTGTTTTAATGATCAAATTTTTAGCACGCGGGATGGCTCCGGGGTGCATGCTCAGATTTCTGAGTCCCAGTGCCAGTAATAGTGGTATATATGGCGGATCTCCGGCCATTTCGCCACATATGGAAATTTCTTTATTTAATTTAACCCCCGCATCCGCCACCTTTTTTATCATGCACAATACCGCTCCGTTCAGGGGCTGGTAGTAGCTGGCAACTTTTTCATTATTTCGGTCAACCGCCAATGTGTACTGAATCAGATCATTAGTTCCGATACTGGCAAAATCCACCTCGGGTAATAATTTCTCAATTTCAATTGCGGCCGAGGGGATTTCTACCATAATCCCGATCGGAACATCAGGTCCGGAATATATCAAATCCTTTTTAACTTTTTTAATCATTCGCTTTATTGCCAGAATGTCTTCCATACTGGACACCATTGGAATCAATATTTTTAAATTCCCAAATGTGGCCGCCCGGAACAATGCACGTAATTGACTAACAAACAAATTTTTATCTGACAATAGTATTCTGATAGAGCGCCAGCCGAGAAACGGATTTAATTCATGTACTTCTTCTCTGAATGGTAAAAATTTATCTCCACCCATATCAAGCAACCTGATCACCACATCCTGATCGGGGAAAGAGGAGAGTACCTTTTTATATATTTTAAATTGCTCTTCTTCGGTTAAAAGTCTTTCTTTCGCGATGAACTGAAGTTCTGTCCGAAAGAGACCTACCCCTTCCGCATGATATTTATGTGCCAGATCGATTTCATATTCATCATTGATGTTGGCCAGCAGACGGACCTGCCTTCCGGTAATCTTTGGTACCTGCACATTTATTGAATTCTGGAATTGCCGGCGCTGTTTTTCCCAGTGATCCATCTCTTTGCGATATTTTTCTACCGTATCCGCTGTCGGACTAAGGATCACCTCACCTTTAAAACCATCAATTATGGCACGTTGTGCTTTCTTCAAGGTGCGCATAAGACCCTTAACTCCGACAACTGCTGCAATTTCCAGCGAATGTGCCATGATAGCCGCATGACTGGTTTTACCGCCATACTCGGTCGCCATGCCTTTGAGATGTCTATGTTGAAAATAGATGGAATCTACCGGCGTTAATTCTCTGGCAACCAGAATATTATCAGTGTAACGATCAAAATCACAGTGGGAATCTTTTTGCATTAAATTGAAGATAAGCCTGCGTGATACACCGCGAATATCAAAAATTCGTTCGCGCAGATACGCATCCTCTATCCCCGCAAACTGTTTTTCAAGAAATAGTAATTTTTTCTGAATTATCGTTTCTGAATTTACATTCTTTTCCCTGATTTCCCCGGGAACCTCTTCCTGAAAAATAGGATCTTCCAGAATTAAGCGATATGCATCATAAATTTCTGCCTGTTTTGTACCTATATGGCGGGAAATCCTGTTTTGTTTGGCCATAAATTGCATACTTACTTCGTTCAGCGAGGAAAAATATCGATCCAGTTCTGCTGAAATATGTGCCGCATCAATCTTATAAGTCTGGACATCATCCAGTTCTGTGCGGTAAATGCATATGCTGCCCAGCGCAATGCCTTCGGAAACAGATATTCCCTTAAGTTTGATTTCTTTCATTTTTCTTTTCTTTTTAAACCCGCATCCAATTTATTTACTATCCTCGTTCCCAGGTTGTACCTGGGAATGAACAACGAACGACCGCCTATCGCCCGGCAACCGATACCTGTTCAAGTAACTTTTAATCCACTTTTACCTGATTTTTAATATTACAACATGATAGCCTTTAAAATATGAATTAGATTTAAAATAATAAAATTTATGTTAAAAGAACAGAAAAACTATGACAGATTTCATTTCATTTGTTCATACAATTTTCATATAATATGACATTAAAGATAATATAAAATGTCGGGCAATAAAATAAATATTTTCTTGTGGCTACGGCTGCCTTTTTATGGATTACTCATATTCAGTGTATTTCTGTTTATCGATAATGCTCCGCATGAAACTATAGTTATTGTTTTATGTGTTATCCTGTTAATTAGTATATCGTCAATTTTTGAATTTAGTATTAATAAACTTAATACGGTAAGATCTCTAAAGAAGTACGAATCAGACCAGTCTTCTATGAACAGTGAGAAGCGGTTTCGAACATTATTCAATAATGCCGATGATGCTGTGTTTGTTAACCAATTCACTCCGGATTTGAGATTTGGTTCATTTACTGAAGTAAATAACCTGGCCTGCTTCCGGCTTGGATATTCAAGAGATGAGTTTAAATCGCTCGATCCGTATGTCATTTATCCGGAAAGATATTTTCCGGCCATTCAGAAGGCCTGCCGGGAATTGGCAAATACAGGGCATGCAATTTTTGAGGCCTTGCAGATAAGAAAAGACCGTCGCCAGATCCCGGTCGAAGTAAAATCACACCTGTTTGAACTGGACGGGCAGCCATCGATACTTTCTATCGCCCGGGATATCACCGATCGCAAACGCACAGAACAACGCCTGAATGTAACAAGCCAGAAACTCAGAAATCTGGCTTCGCGTTTGCAGACCATACGTGAAGAAGAACGAACTTCTATTGCCCGGGAAATTCATGATGAACTTGGACAGTTACTGACTGTCCTTAAAATCCAGACTGCCTTGTTATTGAATAAATTAAAATCGAATCAATCTGAACTAAAGGAAAAAATCGGCTCAATAATTGAGTTAATTGATCAGACAGTCGAATCAGTTCAAAAAATATCGGCAAAATTAAGACCCGGCATCCTTGATGAGCTGGGTCTTGTTCCGGCTATTGAGTGGCAATCACAGGAATTTCAAAACAGAACCGGTATCTATTGTGATTATACTTTACCAAAAGGGGAAGTGATTGTCAGCGAAGATAAAGCAACCGCTATATTCAGAATGTTGCAGGAGGCTCTGACTAATGTCGCACGTCATGCCGGTGCAAAAAAAGTCTCCGTAATATTAAAACAGGACAATCATGCACTTACCCTGGAGGTGACTGATAACGGGCATGGCATTACACCCGGTCAGAGAGATAATCCGAATTCACTGGGATTACTGGGCATGAAAGAACGCGCCCTCATTTTTGGCGGGCAGGTTAAGATACATGGTGTCAGAGGCAAAGGTACCAATGTGAAGGTGGAAATGCCATTAGACTTCAAGAGTGATAATCTATCATTAGAATATCACCAAAATGAAGATTGGAGTTAAATAACCTATCCCCTTTCATCCCCCTCCTTAACAGAGTTGAGAGAGGGTAATATTTCATCGGAAAGAAACTATGATTAAGATTATTATTGCAGATGATCATGCAATTGTCAGAGAGGGCTTAAAACAGATTGTTTCGGAAGAAGGTGATATTACCGTAACCGGAGAAGCAGGTGATGCGGACCAAATGATGGTCTTACTTGCAAAAGATACCTGCGATCTTGTCATACTTGATATAAATATGCCGGGAAAAAGTGGTTTGGAAGCTCTGAAAGACTTAAAATCACTTTATCCTTCTTTGCCGGTTCTCATTCTCAGTATGTATAGTGAAGATCAGTATGGTATCCGTGCTCTGAAGGCCGGTGCCGCCGGATTCTTAAAAAAAGTGAGTGCACCGGATGAACTTGTAACTGCAATTCGTAAGATCGTTTCCGGGAGCAGATATATTAATGAAGCGCTGGCCGAAAAATTGGCAGATTCATTGGAATTCGGCAATAAAATAGTGCCTCATGAGTCACTGTCTGACAGAGAATTCCAGATAATGTGTCAGATAGCATCGGGCCTGAGTGCCGATGCCATAGCTGATTCCCTCTCAATTAGTGTACATACTGTATATTCCTACCGAAACAGAATATTGGAAAAAATGAACATGAAATCAAATGTTGAATTAACGCAGTATACGATTAAAAATAGTTTGATTGATATTTAGCGGAAAATTTGTAACAATTTTTACTACAACAAAATCATAACATCTGTTACTTTATTTTAATCCTCCGGACAGTATCTTTGCCATACCCGTAAAAATCCATATCAGGATCATTTAATAATATATCAATTGCAAGGAGGTATTTATGAGCGCTTTTGTTGATTCCCTAATGGCTGAGGTAAAAGCAAAGAATCCGGCACAACCGGAATTTCATCAGGCCGTCCAGGAAGTTGCAGAATCACTTGAGATTGTGCATGAACGACATCCTGAGTATCGTTCTGCTAAAATTCTTGAACGAATTATTGAACCCGAACGCGTAATTATGTTTCGTGTCCCCTGGTTGGATGATCAGGGCGATATCCAGATAAACCGCGGATTTCGTATTGAAATGAACAGTGCGATTGGTCCTTATAAAGGTGGATTGCGTTTTCACCCTTCCGTGACTCTTGGCATTTTAAAATTCCTGGCCTTTGAACAAGTCTTGAAAAATAGTTTGACAACACTCCCGATAGGTGGTGGTAAAGGTGGATCAGATTTTGATCCCAAAGGTAAAAGTGATAATGAGGTTATGCGTTTTTGTCAAAGTTTTATGACCGAATTGCAGCGTCATATTGGCCCGGATACGGATGTTCCGGCCGGTGATATTGGTGTTGGCGGGCGTGAAATCGGTTATCTGTTTGGTCAATATAAAAGAATAAGGAATGAATTTACCGGTGTATTAACCGGAAAGGGGTTGAACTGGGGTGGTTCTCTGATCCGTCCGGAAGCCACAGGATATGGTGCTGTGTATTTTGCAGCTGAAATGTTGACTACACGCAACGAAACCCTGGAAGGAAAAACATGTCTCGTATCCGGTAGTGGTAATGTTGCCCAGTATACAGTTGAAAAGATACTTGATCTTGGTGGCAAGGTACTCACACTTTCTGATTCCTCCGGATATATCTACGATGAGGAAGGCATTGATCGTAAAAAGCTGGACTTTATATTTGAATTAAAGAATGTACGGCGCGGCAGGATAAAAGAATATGCAGAGAAGTATCCTAATGCCGTTTTCACGCCACTGGATGCCTATGTGGATCATAATCCGATCTGGGATCATAAAGCTGATTGTGCCTTTCCGAGTGCTACTGAAAATGAAATTAGCGAAGAAGACGCCAAAAATCTGATTAGTCGTGGTATTTACGTTGTCAGTGAGGGTGCCAATATGCCCACCACACCTGAGGGTATCAAAATATTTCTGGATGAAAAAATTCTTTATGGTCCGGGAAAAGCGGCCAATGCCGGTGGCGTAGCGGTATCTGGCCTCGAAATGGTTCAGAACAGCATGCGGCTCCCCTGGACCCGTGAAGAAGTAGATACACGCCTGCATCATATAATGAAATGTATACATAAAACCTGCGTCGAAACTGCCGATCGTTTTGGAACAGCCGGTAATTATGTAAATGGCGCCAATATTGGCGGATTCCTCAAAGTTGCAGATGCCATGATTGATCTTGGTGTTGTATAAATCCACATATTTAATACGTTAAAAATGAAGGCTATCTGAGTACATTTTCTGAACCCGGATAGCCTTTATTATACAAAAAAAATGTTGTCAATAATGCTTTGGATTCATAGCTTCGAAAAAAACATTTAAATAATCAAATGCCAACTCCCGCAAAGATACCAAACCAGAAATTCGATATGTACCTGGTCGAGCATGGATATGGTACCCGTTTCCAGGGCTTCCAGAATCTTATGCATTATCGAATCAGGGATATATTGCTTGTTTCCAGTTTATATGATTTATATGTGTTCGAAGAAGATGGCCGGTTGTATGAATTGATCCGACATGAATATCAGGGTTTAAATCTCAGTCATTCACCTGAAATAACCCGCGTTTCCAGCGGTAAAGAGGCCATAAAACTTGCTCGCGAAGAAAGCCGGTTTGATCTGATAATCACCACCCAGCATATCGAAGACATGCATGCGGCAAAACTGGCAGAAGTGGTGAAAGAGTCAGACCTCAATATTCCGGTGGTACTTTTGGCTTATGATAACCGGGAACTGGCAGAATTATTATCGCACACGGATACATCAGTATTCGAGCGCATCTTCATCTGGGGTGGTGATTTCCGTATTATCATTGCCATAACAAAGCACCTGGAAGATAAATTAAATGTGGAACATGACACGCGCCTGGTAGGTGTGCAGATAATTATTGTGATCGAAGATAATGTCCGTTTTTATTCTTCATTTCTACCTATATTGTATACTGAATTATTAAGACAATCCCAAAGACTGATTTCGGAAGGTATCAATCTATCACATAAGTTTTTGCGTATGCGTGCCCGTCCCAAAATTCTTCTTTGTTCAACCTATGAAGAAGCCTGGGATTATTTTCTCAAATATGAAGATTACATTCTTGGCGTGATCTCCGATATTAATTTTCTTCATAAAGGTGAACAGGACCCGCAAGCCGGCATTGAATTCGCACGAAATGTTCGGGCCAGACACAGAGATATATCCATTCTGCTTCAGTCAAATAATGCCGCAATGGAAATAAAAGCAATGGAACTGGGCGTATCCTTTGTCCTGAAAGATTCTCCGACATTATTGCAGCAGGTAAGTGATTTTACAAACCATAATTTTGGTTTTGGGGATTTTATCTTCCGGAATAAAAATGGTGCGGAAGTAGGACGTGCCGGCGATCTTAGATCTCTCGAAGATCAATTAAGGATCGTTCCCGAGGAAAGTATCCGACATCACGCCGAAAGAAATCATTTTTCAAACTGGTTAAAAGCGCGCACAGAATTCTGGTTAGCCCACAAGTTACGCCCGCGAAAAGTATCTGATTTTGAATCTGTTGAAGCGTTACGTAAGGATCTTGTATCATCACTGCGCGATTATCGTAAACTGAGACAAAAAGGCATAATCACTGATTTCAAAAAAAATACTTTTGATACCCGGGGTGGATTTTCACGTATCGGAGGTGGTTCGCTGGGCGGAAAAGCCAGAGGATTAAGTTTTGTAAACACATTAATGAGTAATTATCAGCTGCAAAGCCAGTTTGAGGATGTTGTCATCTTTGTACCGACCGGTGTTGCTCTCGGGACAGCAGTATTTGATGACTTTCTTGATGAAAATAATTTACGTAATTATTCCCTGAGTACCTCGGATGATAAAGAAATCACACTTAGATTTCTGGAGGCGGAAAAATTCCCTGAAGATATACTCGGTGATCTGGCAGCTTTTCTTGATCTGATCCGTGAGCCCCTGGCCGTCCGATCATCAAGTCTACTCGAAGACTCACAATACCATCCTTTTGCCGGTGTTTATGAAACCTATATGCTGCCTAATAATCACAAGAATCCATTGATCCGGTTGAATGAATTATTGAATGCAATAAAAAAAGTCTATGCTTCAACCTTTTATAATTCGACCAAATCTTATATCAAAGTCACCAATTACCGTCTGGAAGAAGAAAAGATGGCGGTGATTATTCAAAAAATGGTCGGTACTACCCACGGCGATCGTTTTTATCCGGATTTTTCCGGTGTGGCTAAATCATATAATTTTTACCCGGTGCCCCCACAAAAATCATCTGACGGTGTCGTAGCTGTTGCACTGGGTTTGGGTAAAACGGTTGTTGATGGAGGAAGTACGGTTAAATTTTCTCCACCCTATCCCAATCATCTGCCCCAGTTTTCCACAATCAAAGAAACCCTGCGTAATAATCAGAAAAATTTTTATGCCCTCAACCTTTCAAATTCAACTGAGAATAAATTTGAAACCCATGACACACTCATAAAGCAGTATTTATTAGAAACTGCTGAAGAAGATGGCACATTACATAAGGTAGGTTCTACCTATTCACATGATAATCAAGTGATATATGATGGCCTGTCACGCGTTGGACCACGCCTGGTTACTTTCGCTCCGGTTTTAAAACATAAGTTATTTCCACTTCCTCAAATTCTTGAATTACTGTTGGAAATGGGTAGCTGGGGTATGGGCACTCCAATTGAAATTGAATTTGCGGTCAATATGTCCACACCTGCCGGTAAAGCCAAGGAATTTGCGATGTTACAGATGCGGCCGTTAGTACTCAAAAGGGAAATTGAAGAGCTAAAGATTGAAGTGGAATCAGAAGATCAATTGATCTGTCAGAGTCCTCATGTTCTTGGCCATGGAATTATTGAAGATGTATATGATATTGTTTTTGTTGATTATCATAAATTTGAACGGGCAAAAAGCAAAGAGGTTGCTCAGGAAATAAACAAGTTTAACATCAAACTTTTATCACAGAACAGGCCGTATCTTTTAATCGGTGTTGGCCGGTGGGGCACACTTGATCCCTGGTTGGGCATCCCGGTTAACTGGGAGCAAATATCAGGCGCTTATGCCATTATCGAGAGCAGCTTTAAAGATTTTATGGTAACACCGTCCCAGGGTTCTCATTTTTTCCAAAATCTGACATCATTCATGATCGGATATTTTACAATTAATGCTTTTAAGAAGCAGGGATTTATTGACTGGGATTGGTTATGTGGACAGGAACCAAAATCACAGCTAAATTTTACAACTCATCTACGCTTTAAGAATCCGATTATAATAAAGATGAATGGTCAGCAGAATAAAGGAATCATTTTGAAACCGGAGAATTAGATGCCTAGTTTTGATCAATCAAAAAATCCGATAAAATCCACAAAAGCTCTTGAACAATGTCCGCATTGTGGTGTCGGGTTAAGCCGGTGGGAGCAGGTTCTGCTTAATGTAGACCGTGCTCTGATGTGTAAAAATTGTTGGTACCGCATTATTCTTGATGTATTTGATGAAAGTGAAGATAAGGAAACTAAAAAATGAAATCTTATAATTCTTTTCAGGTAGCCCAGGAACAGGTGGAAGACGCAGCCCGGCTCCTAAATCTCGATGAATCGACAATTTCTCTTTTAAAATGGCCACAACGTGAATTTAAATTTACACTTCCGGTGAAAATGGATTCCGGTGAAATACAAATTTTTCATGCCTATCGTATCCAGTACAATTTTGCCCGCGGTCCGGCCAAGGGTGGTATCCGGTTTCATCCTGAGGAAACTGTCGATACGATTCGCGCCCTGGCTTCATGGATGACCTGGAAAACAGCGGTGGTAGATCTGCCGCTTGGTGGCGGAAAAGGGGGTGTATGTTGTAATCCCAAAAGAATGTCCGAACGTGAACTTGAGAATGTATCCCGTGCATATATCCGGGCTGCCGCAGATGTAATCGGTATTGATAAAGATATACCAGCTCCCGATATGTACACAAATCCACAAACAATGGCCTGGATGATGGATGAATATGAGACGATTATTCGCCGCCATCAGCCTGGCGTACTGACAGATAAACCGGGTCCGATCGGCGGTACCGAAGGACGCCGTGATGCAACAGCACGTGGCGGTGTGATCACTGTCCGTGAAGCCTGCAAAACATTAAATGTTGATCCTACCGGAAAATATGCGATACAGGGTTTTGGTAATGCCGGGCAAAGAGCTGCCCTTCTGCATCAGGAACTATTGGGAGGCGGAAAACTGATTGCAGTATGCGATTCACGCGGTGGTATTTATACTGAGAAAGGTCTGGATCCGCATGAATTAGTAACACACAAATTAAAAACCGGGTCTGTCAAAAATTTTCCCGGTGCAAAAGAAATCGACAAAGATTCAGTCCTGGAACTGGATGTTGATATACTTTATCCGGCTGCATTGGAGAATGCGATTTCTCATATTAATGCCAATAAAATTAAAGCACGAATTGTATGTGAACTGGCAAATGGTCCCACAACACCAGACGCGGATTTAATACTATACAATAACGGAATCCATGTCATCCCGGATATCCTGGGTAGTGCCGGGGGCGTGACAGTGTCGTATTTTGAGATGGTACAGGATAATTATTCATATTTCTGGGATGAAGAAACGGTACATCGCAGGTTGGATGTAAAATTGACCAGGGCATATCATACTGTGGAAGAGGCAATCCGCGAACGGAAAGTACATCCCCGTCTGGCAGCTATGGCTGTAGGAGTCGCGCGTGTCGCCGAATCCTGTAAGCTTCGCGGGTGGGTTTAAAGATATGTGTTATTCACCATATATCTGAACGTGTAACTGGCGCCGGCGTGGTCGATTATCAAAATCGATAAATACAACCTGCTGCCAGGTACCCAGCTGCATGCGGCTTTTTTCAAATGGGATCGTGATAGATGGTCCGATCAGGGCAGACCGCAGATGCGCATAGCCATTCCCATCATGCCATGTATCATCATGGTGATATCTTCCTTTGATCGGAGCAATTTTTTCAAGCATCTCCGGAATATCCTGCAACAAACCCGGTTCGTATTCAATAGTGGTCAAACCACCGGTAGATCCCGGAACAAAAACCAGAATATTCCCGTCTTTTAATTCTGATGAATCAATATATTTCTGCAGGGTTGGTGTAATATCAATGATATGATTAAAACCATTCGTAGACAGAGGTATTTTTTTTTGAATAATCAAATTAATTCAGCATGGAGGCCAGGATGATACCCAGGATAAGCCAGATGGGAATCGATATAATCAATGCCCAGATCAGGCCGTTTGCCCAGCGTAAACTTGAGGCCAGACCACGTTTTTCCATCGCCCGGCTTAGTTTAATTCTTACTTCTTCTATGTGAAACGGTTTTGTCAGATAATCATAGGCACCCTTTTTTATTGCATCTACAGCTGTCTCAATAGTAGGATGTGCAGTGATCATCAAAAATACAATGCTCTTTTTCTCCGATTTTACCCTTTTCAATAATTCAATACCATTCATTCCCGGCATATATAAATCAGAAAGGATGATATCAATTGGTTTGTGCCTGATGACCTCAAGCGCCTCTTCACCATCAGCCGCTAAATACGGCTCAAAATCCAGGTTTTCGAGGACGGTACTCAGAGTTTCCCGCACATCTTGTTCGTCATCCACCACCAAAATTTTTGTCTTATCCATCCTGTCCTCACATATTACTGATATTTTCTTTAATATAATTTAGATTCGGCATGAAAGAATATGGGTTGAATGCAAGTTATAAAATAATTTCTAAATTGACAATAATAAATCGATTATTTTG
>CAYULK010000035.1:0-16757 GCA_964445625.1 uncultured Calditrichota bacterium | reverse complement strand
GGGAAGAGGATCACGTAACCGCAATGTTTTGTCTGCTTCCAGATAGTCTTCCGGGGTTAGGGGCTTAAAAGGAATTGGCTTGTACAAATTATTGGTTTCTGTTAAAACAGAACCTCGCTCGGTGGCGCCGGCCGGTGTATGAAAAATACCGGTACGGTGATAGCCGACATAGAGCTGACGCTGGTCATCATAGAAGGTACAGGATTGTGTACCGGAACGAAATGATAATAAAGCAGTTTTGTTCCGGGTCCATTCATAGCCGTCCGGAGAGGTATAAACATATACCCCGCGTCGGTGGTAACCGCTGATATATTTCCATCTCCTCTTAGGCGGGCCGTTCACATCGATAAACGGATTTCCCAATCCACCAACCATTTCATGGAGAACGATATTTTTCTGGCCACGATATTCCTCTCCCATATCAGGTATCTCGAAATTCACACCATCTTTGGATGTCCGGACCGCCAGATAATCATCATGGATCGAGTTATAAATGCGGATCACCCCTTCCTCATCCTCAACTACGGTCAGATGTTTTCTATATGGACCCTCAATATTATCGATTACACGCTCAGCCCGTTTGGGAGGATTTACATTAAATTTTACCTCACCAATTTCAGCCAGTAAAGCATCATCGATAAACAGATGTTTATTATTCATCAGCAGGATAGGGCTGTCATCTTCGCTATTGGTGGCAAATAACAGCGGAGGTCCTTTTATCAGATCAACTACAGGCGATTCTCCCTGAGCAGCCGGAGAAAAACTTTGTGGCAAATCAAAATTCGCTGTATAAATAATTCCTTCAGAGAACCGTAATTCATCAATCGTACCGGGTAAGGGCATTTGCCAGGAGCCATCCCGCCCTATGCTCATATATGCCTCATCTCCTGTAGCCAGGGCTTTCAACTGAATATTTTGTTTTGTATCCTGCAGATTTCCACTAATAAAATGTTTCAAAGCCTTGTCTGACCTTGAATAGGTGAATGCGACATGATACCAGGATCCATCATGGGTTTTAAGGAGATTCTGATCCGTTTTTAAACTGGTCGTTGTATTTGATGGGGCATTATAAAAAGTGAATGAATCCCGGTCTTTATTTAACAAGAGACGTGTAATATTTTGGTTTTCCGCACGCGGCCCCTGTCCGATCTCAAACACACATCCCTGGTCTTGATTTGAACCTGGTTGAAACCAGAATTCAACCGTCCAGTCAAAATCTCCTAAATTTAATTTTGATTCCGTGGCATTTATAAATCCAACTTCTTTTCTCAGATGATTTTCACCACTGGTCATCAGGGCACAAAAATTTGCATTCATCCAGTTCATGGGATCAACCGTTCTGCCTTCAGCTCCTGGTTCAGGGCTTAATCCAAATCGTGCTTCACCCTCTGGAAGTTTGACTTCTGGTTGCGGTTGAGTAGATAATGCATTGCCGAATTTTCCCTTAACCAGTTTTCCACCCGGGCCAATTACCAGGGGATAATCATTATCAGACTGATCATCCATAACATGGCTGGGATAGAGACCGGCCGGCTCATCAAACAACCAAAGAGCGGTTGTCTGTGAATTTGATGTGTTCATCAAGAAAAAAATTAATATTAAGCCAAAACTAAAATATTTTCTCATCTCATTAACCTTTCACAAAAAATTCATTTATAAATTTGACAAAGCAACGCAACGAATAACTTTTTTTACCTCAGAGAAACAGAGAACACAGAGTTATAAAAATAAATATATTTTTTCTCTGCGGGCTCAGTGGTGTATTTTCCTGGTGTCTGCGGTTTTAATCTTTCGATGTAAACTGCATGGCATAAAGTTTTGAACCACGCATCCGAAAAACGACCTGAACTGTTTTCCCTTCCAATATAGACAGGTCTTTATTAATCTTAAATTTATCTTTATGGGAAATAATCTCCTCAATTTTTTTACCTTCCGGGGACGGAAAATCTTGCCAATTTGAAAACCACTCAACCTCCGTCTCAATAAAATCACCATTTATATAAATGCAGTCATCCACAGAAAATCCCGGAACAGGAGTACCCTTTTCGTCCAGAAATCCGACCTGAGCATAACCGGCAGCATCGGTATCAATATTCAGCACCAAACGGTTTCCCTTAAAAATGAGTGGTTTTGTTATCAGAAAACCATCCTTATCATAAGGTGTATCCACTGAAACAAACCCATCCATTCTTTGAACAACCCGATAGACAGCAGATTTGGACTTATCTTTACTCCAGGTGGAATGATAAATTTCTGTTCCAAAGTAATATTGCCAGATTTCATCACCCCGCCTAATCATACCGTGCGCCATATAGGCCTGATTAACCGGCCAGTTCTGGTGAGTACCAGTGCCAACATAAACCGGACGGGGATATCTTTTCCACTGAATCCCATCACGACTTGTGGCGATCTGTGTTTCGATAGGTCCGGACCCTCTTCCTCTCTCCGGATCCATCAGAATAACCCGGGTTAAAGGAGTGGATTCTTCGTAGTGAAAATAGACGACCGGAAAAGAAAGATAGGTATCCTCAGCCCAGGGATATTTCATTGCCTTGGGTACATAAATATCCGTTTCCCGTGGGTCGAAATCATCCTTGGGTGTAAATACCCAGGGATATTCGAAGGCAAAACCACCCGGTGTCAAAGGTCCGTTATCCAGGTACCAGGGTATCAAATCACGTACTCTGCGTGATTCTGCCAATTGAATAGATTTTTCCTGCGACATTGGTTTGAAAGGCCAGGGATTCAGAATATCTTTACATTCTGTCATCACAAAATCCCGTTCTGTGTCTCCACTTAGTGTGGCACCAAAATCTGAACGGTGATAGGCGACATACAATTGCCGCTGATCATCATAGAAAATATTTGCCTGGGACCCCGATCTGAATGGTAAAACAGGGATTTTATACCTTTTAAACGACCAGCCATCAGGTGAATAAAACAGGAATACGCCACGGCGGTGAAAGTCACTCAGATATTTCCAGCGTTCTTCCGCCGGGGCATTAGGGTCGACAAAAACCATTCCCATGCCCGTTGATTGGTGAAGAACGATATTGGTGTTGCCTTTATAATTCCCATCCGGGAGTTTTGGTATTTCCCAGTTTATGCCATCACGTGAAGTTCTGACCGCCAAATAATCATCATCTACCGCATTATACATCCGGATCAGGCCATCATCATCTTCAATGACATTAAGATGTTTTCGAAAACGTCCCTGAATATTTTCGATCACCCGCTCAGCCAGTCTGGGTGGATTTACATTAAAAGATACGTCCCTTTTTTCCGAAATGAGGGCATCATCTATAAACAGGTGTTTTCTATCATCGAGTATTACCGGTAAATTTTCTTCTGCAAAAAGTAATTCTCTTCCGGCAAGATTCTTTGCAGATTTCTGATTCTGCACGATGTATGACAGACTGCCGGGAGGATTGAAATCTGTCTGATATCTTTGTCCCTCAGAAAAGCGTAATTCATCAATTTTGCCCGGTAAAGGATTTTCCCATAATCCATCGCGCCCGACACTCATATAATCTTCCACTCCATCAGGCAGACCAATTATCGTGCATTTTTCAGGAAGGATTTGAACTTTTCCGTTAACATAATGATGGAGCTGGCCGGTCTGTGAATTGTAAACAAAGGCGAGATGAGACCACTTGCCGGATCTCTCTTTGAGAAGTTCAGAATCGGAGAGTATAATCAGATGTATCTTTCCTGGTTCATTAATCAGCGTAAATGATGAATAGTCCTTATTAAGCAAAAGTTGTGTGATAACCTTATTTTCTCCCCGTGGCCCCTGACCAATCTCAAAGACAACACCCTTATTGGATGATTTTTGAGCTGGCTGATACCAGAATTCCACAGTCCAGTCAAATTGCCCCAGATTCAATCTGGTTTTTGTTGGATGTACAAACCCGACTTGTTTTCTCAAATGATTTTCACCACTGGTCATCAGGGCACAAAAATTGGCATTCATCCAGGTCATCGGTTCAATTGTCCGCCCATCCGGAGCAGGAATGGGCTGTAACCCAAATTTGATATTATCTTCCTGCGGATAGTTAACCTGTGGTTGTTCAACCGGTGCCAGGGCATTGCCATATTTTCCTGATACAATCTGACCGCCGGGACCAAGAACCAGAGGATAATCATTATCGGACAGATCACTGATTACGCAGCTGGGATATATTCCAATCTGTTCGTCAAAAGACCAGAGAGCAACTGTTTTAACAATCTTCGCTTTACATACGATAAGTGTTAAAAGAATAAATAGAACTGATTTATAAACTATGTTTAGTCTCATCGCCATCTTTCTTAACAAAGCTGATTAATTTATGAATTATAGATCTATCAAATGGTAACACTAAAGTTTCCCCTTAAAAAAGGGGATTAAGGGGTTGTAAAGTGTTGATGTATTTCAAAATATTTTGTTAAAAACAACCCCCTAGCCCCCGTTGCTAAGGGGCAATTTATTTATTGATTTAGGTCAATTAAATCTATTTCCCTGTTCGGGACGACATTTTTTGCTACTGCAATCTCTTTCTTCAATGAATCAAATCCAACTACATAATACATCAATTCATCCTCATCTCCGAAGGAATTGGTTTCATATACATTAATAACATCAAAGAGTGTATCTTTCACCCAGCGATGTCCATGTCCGACAAATATGCCTTTGACGATATGTTTGTATTTTTCCATTAACCGATAGAACTCCGGTTCATTTTCTTCTGTGATCAGATCACTGGGGTAACACCAGATTCTGAAGTTATCCGTCTCAATCGGATGATGAAAAAACAAAACCGCCGGTTTATTCTCTTGCAACTCATTCTCCAGCCAGGCCATTTGCTCATCATCAAAATGCCGATGTAGATACCTGCCGCGCATACTGTTTAATACGATAATCCGCCACCCTTTGTGATCAAATGAATAATTGGGTTTAAAACCTGTTTCCCGTTCCCAGATAACTTCTATCATTTCAATTTCCTGCCGTGGGAAATAGGTATCAGAATCTCTATCCGGACCAATCTTATAATCGTGGTTACCCATGGCAAAATACCAGGGTACCTGAATCTGATTAAAGGCAGTAACCGCCCTTCTCAGACGATTATCACCTGAATCCGGATCATTTTCCCGGTAATCCCCATAGATCCGGGAGACCACATCTCCTGTATTGACAACAAAATGCACTTCAGGTAAAACATCTCTATTTATCATGCCACTCAGTTTTTTCAATCGCTCGATTTTCGACCCATCCCGGCTCACATGGGTGTCACTGACAATAACCGCATAAAAATCTCCCTTAGGATAAATTTGGATTGTGCTGCATGAAAGTAAGGCAAAGACAACGCTTATCAGAACAGAGATCCTGATAATATTGGATAAAATTTCGCCTTGTCTTTTCATATTTTAATCTATGCTATACCTGATAATTAATTTATCTCGCAAAGCCGCCAAGGCGCAAAGAAAAACCACAAATATCATTATCTGAAAAATAAATATTTAATAAAATTCGTGAAATTCGTGGACCAATTCACTTTAAGTCTTTGCGACTTTCTAATCTCCAACCTCATAACTCCCGGATTTCCAACGCTCCATTCTACCGGGAGCAATTCTGTTATACATTTCATCAAAACTGCCGTCTTTTGATTCCGTTACAATACTATTAATACATAGATATTCAAGAGAATCATCACCGGCTTCTGTGGTATGGGGAACATTCCGCGGTACAAAAAGCAAATCACCGGGCTTAACATCCTCTGTCTCATCGCCAATAGTTACCTTTCCTTCTCCGGACAGAATAAAAAATGTCTGTTCTTTTTCCTTATGGGCGATCATTGCTCCTTTACTGTGTGGCGGCCATTGTACGACCACAAATTCGAATTTATTGGTTTCCGTCCGGTCTAAAAGTAATATGGTTGAATTGGAACCAAAATCATACTTTTTACCATCCATTACATTAGTAAAGAATTTGCTATTTTTGTTTGAGGTTGTTGCCATTTCGGCACCTGAAATATCAGACTCACCGGTTTCCGCCTGCCTTTTTCGTATTTCTTTTACTTTGTTTATGTGATCGGCGAATGTAGCATGTCCTTCTTTTTCAGCACTGTTAAATACGTTATAGAGTATATATCCCAGCGGTTCAGCACTGGTTGTAATTGATTGATGTCGTAAACCGCTTGGCAGATAAACCAGACATCCGGGTTTAACAGAATATTCATCTTCTCCGACCATAATTTTACCCTCACCGGAAACGATATAAAAGACCTGGTCTTTTTCCGCATGAGCATGTGGTGGCCCTTCAAGTCCGGGCCGCCATTCATTTAAAGCAATTTCCGTCAATTCGGTTTCTGTCCGGTCAAGCAAAACCGTAATCTGATTTAAGCCGGCTACATCTAATTTTTCACCTTCTTTATAATAGCGATGTATCATTTTAAAATATCTCCATTAAATATTATAGAATATTAGCCACTGACTGACACTGACTTTAATAAAAATGTCTCCTTATAGTCAACTTATTGGAGCTAAATCATCCACCCTGCCCGTTGCAGGGCCAGCATTCAGTATCGAGCATCGAGTATCCAGTATCTTTACCTTCACTACATTTATTTCACGGATGTAATTCTCACATCATCAATCCAATAAATACATAATGGCGCCTTTTCCTCAGAACCTGGCAAATCCTCGCTTTCCAGACCCGCCGGTTTTGGCATAGCATCTTCCACCTGTCCCGGTGGAACAAATCCACGATAAGGTCCTGTCCGGAAAACAATTCTTTCCAGTGATGAGACTTTTTCGGCGAATGGAATATCTTTTATAATTTTTTCTCCGTCTACCATCAGATCATAAGTCTGTGATATTGCGCTTAAGTTTAAAGTTACCTGATACCACCTATCTGTTTGTATGGGAACTGGTGGTTGAGTTACCTTTTTTCTATCCACACCTAACCATGATTTATCCAATCTCAAACGCATAGGGCGGGTTCCGCTCTGATCCTGGACTTCAATTTCCAGAGCATAACCCTGAGCCACTTTTTTAGGGTTAATCCGGAAACTCAGCTGTACAGAATCGCTCCGGGGAAATACTCTTTCCACCATCACATAATCATATGGTTCCTGCTCCCTCAGTTCGAGACATTTATTATTTTTCTCATCTTTTATAATATTTACTTCAGCCCATTTCGGGATATGGACATTCCAGAACTGCAAATCTTCGACCCCTTCAGTCGATTCAAAATTCTGATCCACAGGATCCTCTACACTTCCGGTAACAGGTGTATTGACACTTGCTAGCCAGATATCTTCTTTGTTAACACTATAGGCCACCCACATCTCATCACCGGGTGGATTTCCATTCCCTTCAATAATCCCCCGATAGTACTGTGGACCGGTATTTTTGTGTAGCCCCTGATATCTTTTCAGCGGCACTTCCCCTCTCAGACACAACATATCATCAAAGAGATGTCCATCGTCGCTGGTGATAACGATCATCGGAAAACGATTGCGTCTGGTATAAGATTGATTATGTATAACAGCATAGCGACCATCCTCAGTGCGCTGTCCCCAGGTCTTCGCACCGCACGTCCATAAGGTTGGATTCTGCCCGATCCCGGACCAGGATTCACCCTCATCATAACTTAATGCGGCATATTGATTCTTCCATATTCCGACAACACTTCCATCGGCTTTATGATAAAAATTAAATGCCTTTCCGGCACCTTTAGAGGTTGTAATTGTTGCCGAAAAATAGTCTGCATTTTTTACATTACCGGGATTAATTACATAAAATCCGTCTTCAGCACGATCTTCTTCCCACCACTGCAAGGTAATCAGTTTATCTGCCAGCAGTGAGTCACAGGCAGCGACAAATTCCTTGTCCTGACTGGTTTTATAAAATGGAAAATTCGTGTTATTTTCATCAAAACCGGCATGTTTGTTGTATCGGATAAAATAAATTGGACCAAAGGTACCATTCTCACGAATCTCGCGAATAACTCTCCCGAGTCCATTTCCGGCATTAGGGGAATGTCTGGGAGTAGCACAAAAACTGTAAAAAGCAGAGGTCAGCAATTTTCCGTTTGGCGATACATAAAATCCCATGCGTTGATGCATAACCGCTTTTGTTCCTTGTGGTATAACAAACTCGCCAAAAGTTATTTCAGGTAAATCATAATCAGGAAAAATTACCCTCGGAACTGTCCATTTCTGACCATCTTTTGAGGACATCAACAAAGTCCGGCCCGGAGGTGTATGTTCCTGGAAGCGATCACTCAAATATTGAATATAAAAATTGTCTTTCCAGTAGGCCAGAAACGGTTGATGATTGTAGGTCCAGCCGGAGGAACCCCCTTCTGCGGGATAGGATCGGTTTGCCCGGAATGCCTGATAATGGTGTACACCGACGGCATGAGGTAAAGCACCATCATAGAATCGTTTATCCGGTTGTTTTTTTCCGATGTATTTAATCGGCTCATCGCTCAATGCAGTATCTGAACCATTATCACCTTGTTGAGCACAGCCGCTTACAGCCAAACTGACAATGAGTATACCAAATATAGAACCAACGGCTGCATATCGTTTGAAGAACATTTTTAGATTAATCATTTAATACCTCTTTAATTTTTTTATTTTTTTACCCATTCATATTGAACCTTCTGATATTTTTAAATTACAATCCATGAGATAATAGCAATAGTGATGATACCAACAGAACCCTGGAGCAGAGTTGCTACTGAATGACAGCGCAAAGCAGTTGCGGTATCAAGATCAGAGAATTGGGCAATGACCCAGAAATAACTGTCGTTCAAATGAGAAACGGTCATCGAGCCGGCACCTATAGCCAGAACGACCAGGGCTTTAGCAATCGGTGACACCAAACCCAGCGGTTCTAATAATGGTGTCATCAAAGCAGCAGTGGTAATAATGGCAACGGTAGAGGAACCCTGGGCAGATTTCAAAACAGCGGCGATCAGAAAAGGTAGAAATATACCCAATTGCCATTGGGACATTACCTGACCCAGCGTATCTCCCACACCCGATGCTCTCAGAACCATTCCAAATGCACCACCGGCTCCGGTTATCAGGATGATGGTCCCCGCATTTTTTAACCCGGCACTAACCCATTCAATTCGGGTACCCTGTACGTTTCCTTTTGCTTTTAAGCCAAAACTGATGAACACGCCAATCAATAATGCGATAACAGGATGGCCAATAAAGATAAAAACATCTTTCACCAAACCCGGACCAAACGGTTCGGTAGGATATACGGCGATTGATTTTAATGCGATCAGTAAAATTGGTATAATTAATGGGGCAAAAGCCATCAATGGACCGGTGCTGCGAGCCTGATCAACAGAATTATCTGCAATTTTTTCCGGTATAATTTCAAATTTTTTACAATAGGTTTGTGCCCAGATCAATCCGGCCGCAGCCGTTGGAATAGAAACGATTAGTCCAAATAAAATAACCAGGCCAATATCGGCACCCAGGGTTGCAGCCGCTGCCAAAGGTCCGGGTGTTGGCGGGACAAATACATGTGTCGTATAAAGCCCGGTTGCCAGTGCAATAGCAAGGACTGACAGGGACACACCGGTTTTTTTACTTAGGGCCTTATTAAGAGTGGATAATATCACAAAACCTGAATCACAAAATACAGGAATAGAAACGATAAATCCCGTAATGCTCATAGCTAAAGGCGACCGTTTTTCACCCACGATCCGGAGGATGAAATCCGCCATTGTTCGCGCACCGCCACTACGTTCCAGAAAGGTGCCAATAATTGTACCAAGCGCAATGACAATACCGATACTTTTAAGAGTACTACCAAAACCTTCGGTCAGCTTTGCCATAATTGTAACTGTATCCAGTCCGGACAGGATTCCGATCAGAATCCCCGCTAAAAGTAAGGTAATAAACGGGTGTAATTTCCAGTATGTTATGGCCACAACGATCAGTATAATAACGACAAGAAGAAAAATAATTGTAAGCATAATACGTTCCTAAATCCTGATGATTTTTACCCAAAATAAATATTAATATTCTCGAAAAAACTTGCGTGACAATTCATTGATTTACTCCACATTATCCGGGTTCCAAATAGTAGCAGCGATATGCATTTCTTTTCTCGCCTCCGTAGTGTAATAATACACCGTCACAATTTTCCCATCTTTCCTAACAACCGATTGGGTATATCCGATATCGAATTTGCGGGCATCATCACGAAGAAGAATTTCCTTACTCCATGTTTTTCCTTTATCACCACTAATTCTTGCCCGAATACTATACGGGATATTGCGATAACCATAGGTAACACATATTCTTCCATCCGGGAGTTTTACTAAACTTGGAGGATTACCATTTCTCATTCCCCGATCCGTGTCAGCAATTTTATAGAGATAATTCCAGGTTTTACCATTATCCAGGGATTCGTGTACATCAATATAGTTTTTGGGTAATATTTTCTGATATGGGCGTTCCCAAGTACAACTTGGGAACGAGGTGAGTACATGATCTGAGGGAGGATCATATCTTCTACGTAATGCTGTGATCAAATGACTTTCTGACATCCGGACAGTAGATGACATCACCGATCTAATCGTATCTGTTTCCGCCATCCATGAAATAAATTTAATCGTTTTCCCACCATCGGTGGTTTGCGCGCAAAATGAACGGTCTTGTAGGGTCGCTTTTACACTTTTATCTTTTGCTGAAAGAAAAAGCAAGCAATTATTCTGTCCGTTAATGATGTAATCTGTTCGTGTGGAGATTTCACCAACATGGAAATTTGGAAACTTAAAAGGGCCATCCCACGATTTTCCTCTGGTATAAGATGTGAAAAAACCTTTTTTTGTAAATCTCATAGCCAGGTCGGGATGAGTAAAATTAATTTCATTTTTCAAATCGACAAAGTCACTTCCATCTCCGATAAAATTCTCCGGATCCTCCACTGTCCAGGTTTCGCCACCATCCAGACTCCGGGCCAGAACAGATTGTGATGGTTTTGAACGATCAATGGAATGATGAAATTGATTCTCTTTATAATGTGCTTTTAAAAAACCAACCAAAATTTCGTTTCCCCAATTCCAGATGCCATTATTGGCAGGCCAGGCACCAAAACGACCCGGTTCATAATAGACGATAACATGTTTTCCCGGGACAGTTAGAAACTGACTTTTATCAACCGGCTCCTGATCCAGCTCAGAAAGCCATGCTAAATCCTCCAGATCCTGATCTGAATGTTTAATACTGGCAACCGGAACAGACGTGAGCTCTTGTTCATCCCATTTCCATTTAATATTGAAATACCCATAATCGGATTGCTGACCACCATTAATAAACGTCACCCGAATTAGATATGCCCGGTTTTTTTCCATTGGAACGCCCAGAGTAGTAAAGGCCTGGTCCTGATTTGACTCCGTTTGATGATCCTTACCGATTGCAAGCGTGGCAATTTTATTTGTTTCCAGATGAAAACTAATGTCACCGTCAACCGGGGCAATGATATAGCCATTCCAGACTCCTGAACTTCCGGTTTCAAAATCAACTTCTTCATTCCAGTTTTGCTCCAAAGATGTAAGAATCGTAATTGCCTTAATGCTGGTAAAGTTTGGTTCACTATAATATATGCCTATCAATCCGGGCCTATACTCATCAGATTGTACTTGACATCCCGGGAAAATATTCACACTCATTATACAGGCCAGAGTTATTAGTAATATGAAATTCGCCCGGGTGTTAGGCCGTGAGAAATCGAAACCGGCATCTTTTTTCATATCTTATTCTCGCAAAAAATTATCAAGATGAGACTCTGAAACAAGTTCAGGGTGACATAATTGTCATCCCGAACCTGGTTCGGGATCTATTTCGTATAACAATTTACACCTTTCCAACCATTTCTTTTCGCAAAATATTAACCGATTCAAAAATGGTGGAAACATTTTCGTCAGGGACTTTATCATCCATATTTATGCAGCATACACCGGTAAGCCATGGATTTTGAGATTCCTTAACCAAACCGCTGATAATATCTTTGATCTCCGTTTCAGATTGATGAACTATTTCAACCGGGCTCAGACGTATATTTAAAAATGTCTCTGGTAAATTCTGACGCAATATCTTAACATCACCACCCCAGCCCACATCTAAAAAATCCAGATGGGGAAGTTCTGCAAATATCTCCGCGAATCGATGAGGATCCTCTCCGCAATAATGAATACCAAACGGACGTTGCTCCTGACCCCATTCCTTATCGAATGTAAAAAGAAACTCACGGTAATGCTCAACGGATATCATAGTGTTCGAACATTCGGAGTGAAGGAATACCGGTTGTGGGATATTTACTACATTTCGGTTGACTGAAATTGATGATGTCCCGGTCTGTTCCTGAATTTCTTTAACAAATCGGTTAATCACATGTCCAATGGATGTAAAAAAAGTTTTCACCTTGTCCGGTCTTTCCAACATATCCATAAAAAGATCCTGCCCTCTCAGATCCATGGCGCTATTCAGAATTCCGCCCCAGTTGACATCACCGCTAAGCCAGCCGTACTTTGATTTAAGGCTCGTACAGAGTTTTACAAAATTCTGATAAACATCCGTTTGAAATGCGGCTTCCTCATCGATAATCAGAGAATCATCTCCGGCAGGGATGACCTGCGGCGGATTATCTGCAAGATAGTCAACTTTGCACCCCAGCATTTCAGAGATGATGAATCCGGCCGCTAAATGCACCGCTCCGACTTCCGGTCGAATTTCCGACCTATTCTGGCCCAATCCGTATTTTCCCCAGCGATCATATAAAACCTGCTCCATTTTCTGCTCGGATTCAACCCGTTTCAATGGATGATAAAAAAAATCGGAATCGAAAGTCATGCCGGTGTGTTTGTACCACCAGGATGGAGACAGAACAATATCAACCGGAAGAGGATTTTCCGGATTCAATGGATTGTGGGTATTGGTCTTTTTCTGATCCATAAATAATATATATAAGTACTAACTACAGACTATCTTTTTGTTAACTGTGGATATGGCCGGTCATAGCCTTTTACCGCATACCAGATAATTCGATTAAATACAGCCTCTTCGATCCGATCGTAATCATCCAGATCCTGTTCCATTGATTTTTGCGCCCAGTATCTACGGTCACCGGTTAGACTTTCCAGATCCGGATTTAATTCTACCAATGGAAATTCTTAAAATTACTAGGCACTTTTCTTTTTATTTATCCAACCATGAAACGTCAGAGTTGCATCGGGTTCCCCGGATTTAAAAAACAAACTGGACACATATCCAACTACCAAAACGATTACATGTGTATAGACACCGAGCATATATTTATGGTGTGTAAAGTTCCAATTCCCTAGATCCAAAATAAGATTATCACCGATTTTCATCGAGGTTAAAATCGCGTATGCTGTAAACAGAATACTGGCAACAATCCCGATATTCACACCCTGAGCATTGGCTCTTTTTGTCACTAGCCCCAGCAAGAAGATTCCGACGATACCACCTGAAAAAATTGAATACAACCCAAATACAATCCCTAACACACCTTTACCACCTACCTGTACATAAAGAGTAGCAACGATTAATGCAGCAATACCGGAAAAAAAGACGACGATCTTACCTACTTTTAATCTTTGTGCATCTGTACTGTCAGGTCTGAATCTGATATAATAATCCTCCACACCAATCGCAGACAGACAATTCATATCAGAATCCAGGCTCGAAACAGCAGCGGCAATTAATGCCGAAAGAATTAAACCAACCAATCCGGTAGGCAATTTGGTTATGATAAAATAGGGAAATACTTCATCGGGTTTCATATTTGGAGGAAGTACATCTGTGGAAATTTGATAATAGGCAAACAAAGCGGTACCGACAAACATAAATAAAGTCCAGACAGGTAAACTTAGCCAGACCCCCATCAGAGCAGCTTTGATCGCCCCTTTATCAGATTTTGCAGTCAGATAACGTTGGATTATCGTCTGATCCGTTCCATATTTTTGAATCCCGTAAAAGATTCCATTAAAGACCATGACAATAAATGTCAGTTTTGTAAAGTCCCATTCATAAGGAGCAAAACTAATCTTTTTATGTTCCATCGCCGTCCTGATAATGGCAACCGGTCCACCATCTACAATATAAAACAGAACCCCAAGTGTAAGCAATCCACCGGCAATAAGCATAAAGCCCTGGATGACGTCTAACCATATAACCGCCTCGATGCCGCCCTTCAGCGTAATGTAGATAACCCCGAATCCGATAATCCAGATTATCAGATAGGTATTAACACCGGTCATACTGGTCAGAGCCAATCCCATCAAAAAGAATACAGTACCCATTTTTGCAAAATGTGTCAGCGAGAATGCGAATGAACTATAGAACCGCGCGAAAACACCAAATCTTTTTTCAAAATATTCATAAGCACTGAGACCGATCACTTTGCGATAAAGCGGAACGACAATCCAGACCAGCCCGGAAAGTACAATGACGATCATGATGGCCTGAACCAATAAAATCCAGTTCGATTTAAATCCTTCTCCCGGATAGGCAAGAAAGGTAATACTACTTATCAGCGTTGCTAAAATCGACATACCTACTGCCCAGGAAGGAATTCTACCGGCAGCCTTAAAATAATTTTTGGTATCGGTTTGTCTTTTTGAAAAATAAACACCCACATACAGTGATCCAAGTAACGATACAGCGATTACCAAATAGTCCAGCCAGCCTAAAGTTGTTCCGTACATATGTCTGTCCTCATCTTATTAGTGAAATGATCCCGATTATTTTTAATATCAATAAAAAGATATATCTGCGTTCTCAGTAGTTTATGCCATAACAGCCAAAAACTTTGTTATTTCCAACGGATCGCCTGGGAGATTAGTAAAAATTTTACTACCCCGGTTAAGATATTTTAACGCAAAGACGCTAAGAAAAAAATATTATATTTTTTCTTCGTGATCTTTGTGTGACCTTCGTGTTCTTCGTGATACTTAAATAATTTGATTGCAGCATTGCTGCGATATGAATATATCACGTTAATTAAAAATCCTGGCCGGCCAGCGATAACTACCGGGTTTAGTTGTCAATTTTATCGCCGGTTCCCCTACAATTTTCATTCTAATCACACCTACCCCACATTCTTCGATGGGGATTAATCCTTTCCAACCGAGAAATCTGAGAATTCCGGAAGCGGTGTCCCCGCCTTCTATGAAAAGTTCATCCACTTCTGTTAATCTTAAAACGCTACCTGTGATTTCTGCCAGGACATTTGTCAACCGGCCAAGATTTTCAGGTACCGGTTCAACTTTTTGATTGATGGTTACTACAACTTTGCCCGATTCATTGAAGGCTTTAACGATATTATCCTGCCAAAGTTGAATATAGTGTGCATCCAGATCCCCGACCGCACATGGTATATTACACACAACAAAATCGTCCCTGTTTGTTTTATTGATCAACTGCTTATATTGACCGGAGGTACTTCCACAGATGATAAGTATATTTTTATCCTCCCAGCCAAACCGGACCGGCTCTACCGGCCGAAGATTTTTCCCCCTGGATTTTAGAATGGTATTAAAAAAATCAGAACCGCCGGCAGGAATGGTTCCCGGTTTCAATTGTTTTGCCCAGGTATTCAAATCATTTTCACTGTCAGCTGTACCGACTGTAACACTTTTTTTTCCAATCTGCGATCCGGGCGCTAAAATCTGAAGCATGTAGTCATCAGAACTGCCCAGTAAACTGAGCACATTCGATGTTTTTGCAGGGAAATCCGGATCCGATGAAAAATTTGTCAGATGCAATGGTGTATCATTAATGAAATAAGTGCCATCTGTAATTACCCGGCCTGCTCCCGGATTTTGTGGTATCAGCAATGCATTCTGTTTTTTTAAATTTTTTAGTAGTGAAGTCAATTCTGTAAGAACATGGCCCCGAAGGACCGAATCAGTTTTTTTATATATCCAGTCACAGCTAAATTTCTGTAACTGTTCTGCGATTTTCTTTATCTGCAGATCTGCTTCTTCTTTAGTGACGGATCGTGTATTGCTGTCAAAAATCAGGATATCGCTAGCGACATCAATTAAATTACCTGTCAGAATCGTAGAGCTCAGGCCATAGCGAAGTCCGACTCCCCCGATTTCTGCTGCACCGCTAAAATCATCTGCAATAACGATGATCATATATTTTTTGATTTATTATCAGCCATTTTCACTGCATATTCGATAGCCAGAAGTAAAGCATCGGGGCTTGCCACCCCTTTACCGGCTATTTCAAAGGCTGTTCCATGATCGACTGATGATCTGATGATGGGCAATCCCAGAGTAATATTGACTCCCTGAACACTTGCCATTCGATCATTTTCTTCATCCCAGATAAAACCTTCTAATTTAAATGGGATATGTCCCTGATCATGAAACATTGCCACACAGCCGTCATACAACCCGCCTTTTGCTTTTGAAAATAATGTATCTGCAGGTACAGGGCCCTCGGTATTTATACCAATTTCATTGGCCATTTTAATGGCCGGCCGGATTTCGATTTCTTCCTCGTTGCCAAATAGCCCGCCATCACCGGCATGTGGATTTAGTCCGGCGACTCCTATTTTCGGATCTTCTATGCCAAATTGCCGGCAGGCCTCGTCTAACAATTGAATCACTTCCAATATTCGCTCGGTCTTTACCAAATCGCAGGACTCTCGTAGTGATACATGGGTTGAGACATGGATTACCCTCAAATTTCCCAAAACGAGAAGCATCGCAT
>CAYULK010000034.1:0-17191 GCA_964445625.1 uncultured Calditrichota bacterium | reverse complement strand
TTATTTTATTTCAATACTAAAAACTTTTTCGTCTCATGTCTTTTCTGGTATATTGTTAAAAAAATTGTTGATACGATTTCATTCTGAATGTATATTTGCTTTAATTATTCACAAATGAGTATAATTATGAAATTGCATTACCACTTACATCATTATTTTTTCCATGATCATAAACCGGGGTTTCTATTTTAATCCGTATATTAAAGAATTGAATATAAGCGTACAAGACCCGGTTTGTAACCGGGTTTTTTATTTTAGTAAACAGGGAATTTAAATATGCTGACTTTAGCAATACAAAAAAGCGGTCGACTTAGTGAAAAGTCAATAACTCTTCTTAAAGATTGTGGAATCTTCTTTGATAATGGCGGTACTGTAAAATTAAAAACCGTTTCTAAAAATTTTCCGTTAACACTGCTATTTCTCAGAGATGATGACATTCCGGAATGTATAGATGATGAAATAGCCGATGCCGGGATTGTCGGTGAAAACATCTATCTTGAAAAACAAAAACCGCTGATCATTGAAGAAAAACTAGGCTTTGCGAAATGTCGTTTGTCTATCGCTATTCCGAAGAATGAAACTTTTAATTCAATTATGGATCTAAACGGTAAAAAAATTGCTACCACATATCCTAATATTCTAAACCTCTTTCTTAAGGAAAATAAAATAAATGCTGTCATTCATGAAATAAGCGGATCTGTGGAAATTGCCCCGGGGATTGGACTTTCTGATGCCATATTTGATATTGTAAGTACCGGTAGTACATTGTTAAGTAATGGATTAAAGGAGGTGCATACCGTAGCAGCTTCTGAAGCTGTATTAATTAAAAACAAACGCCTGGCCCCTGAAAAGGAAGAATTATTAAGTAAGCTGCTTTTCAGAATAAGATCAGTAAATAAAGCCCGTGAATATAAATATATTTTACTAAATGCTCCCGATTCGGCTATTGATAAAATATGCTCCATACTTCCCGGGATAAAAAGCCCGACTGTTTTGCCACTTGCCCAGCAGGGCTGGTGTTCTTTACACTCTGTGATACAGCAGGATGATTTCTGGGAAATCATTGAAAAACTGAAAATGGCCGGTGCAGAAGGCATACTGGTAATTCCTATCGAACAAATGATAACATAGAGCGAAACATGGATATCATATACTATCCCGAAAAGCATGAATGGCCGGAACTGATAAAACGTCCTGTAATTAATCAGGATGAACTTTATGGTCATGTCCGCGAGATTTTAAATGATGTTAAAATTAATGGTAATAAATCAATACATAAATATAGTAAAAAATTCGACGGAATTGACCCGGAAAATTTTTCTGTTACCAAAAATGATATCTTCGAGTCAGAGAAGCGTATTGAGCATAAACTAAAAGATGCGATAAATATTGCCAAAAACAACATTGAAGAATTTCATAAATGTCAAAAAGAAAAACCAGGGATCACTGAAACACAACCAGGTGTTAAATGCTGGCGAAAAAGCCTACCGGTTGAGAGAGTAGGCTTATATATTCCCGGGGGTTCCGCGCCTTTGTTTTCAACCTTGCTTATGCTCGGTGTTCCGGCCAAACTGGCCGGTTGCCGGAAAATAGTGGTTTGTACCCCACCGAATGCAAATGGGAAAGTCGAAGATATCATTTTATATACTGCAAAGATTATCGGTTTGGATACGATATTCTGCGTGGGTGGTGCACAGGCAATCGGTGCTATGACTTTCGGAACGGAAACTATTCCGGCGGTTGACAAAATTTTCGGACCTGGCAACCAATATGTAACAGCTGCAAAACAATTATCCACGCTGGAAGGTGTGGCCATTGACATGCCCGCAGGTCCTTCAGAGGTGGTGGTAATCGCAGACGATTCAGCACATCCTGGGTTTGTGGCCTCAGACTTACTTTCGCAGGCTGAGCATGGTCCTGATAGCCAGGTATTATTATTGACCAATTCAAAATCACTTCTTGATGTTGTGATCAATGATATTAACCGACAGCTTGAGGTTCTGCCCAGGAAAGATATTGCCGGGCAATCATTAAAATCAGGCAAAGCTATTCTTCTGGATTCTATATCCACAGCTATGGATCTGGCTAATTTATACGCACCGGAACATCTTATCATTGCAACGGAGGATGCCCGGGAATTAAGCGATTTAGTGAAATCCGCAGGTTCTGTCTTTATCGGCAATTATAGCTGTGAGTCGGCCGGAGATTATGCTTCTGGTACAAACCATACCCTGCCAACCAATGGCTTCGCTCGCAGTTATAGTGGTGTTTCCCTCGATAGCTTTTTTAAAAAAATTACTTTTCAGGAAATTTCGGATGAGGGAATTCGAAATCTTGGCCCAACAATTGAATTACTTGCTGAAGCAGAATCATTGCAGGCGCATGCTAATGCTGTTAAAATTCGTCGCACTTTTCTGGAAGAGAAGATAAATAATGAATCTTAAAGAGTTGGTACGTAAAAATATTTGGGATTTGATTCCCTATTCTTCTGCCAGAAGCGAACACAAAAACATTTCCGGAATTCTACTAGATGCCAATGAAAACTCGTTAGGCTCAGTTCTTGGGAACGGATTAAACAGGTATCCTGATCCATATCAGGAACAATTAAAATCTGAGATTTCTCAACAGAAAAAAATTAATCCAAATAATATTTTTGTAGGTAATGGTAGTGATGAAGCTATTGATTTACTGCTGCGAGCATTTTGTGAACCCGGTCAGGACAAAATAGTTATATTTCCTCCGACCTATGGAGTATATGCGGTATTCGCACAAATTAATAATGTCGAAATATATTCCGTAGCCCAATTCCCGGAATTTACTCTTGATGTGCCTGCCTATAAATACATATTGTCCTCTAATGTAAAAATGACCTTTATCTGTGATCCTGGCAATCCATCCGGAAATTGCTTTTCAGATAATGAAATTGTATCCATTCTCAAGGCTTCACATTCAATTGTCGTAATTGACGAGGCATATATTGATTTTACCGCGCGGGAAAGCTGGATATCAAAATTAGAAAATTATCCCAACCTGGTTGTTTTGCAAACTCTGTCAAAAGCATGGGGTCTTGCCGGTATAAGGGTTGGGATGGCGTATGCTTCGGGTGAGATAATTGATATTCTGAATAAGATCAAGTATCCCTATAATGTTAACCGGTTAACCCAATCAAAAGCAATTGAAGCCTTTAAATTTCCTGATAAAAAAGATAAACTTGTTAAAGAAATTATCAAACAGAGAAATTTTCTTGCAAAAACATTAAATCAATTAGACATCGTTAAAAAAGTATACCCGTCTGAGGCAAATTTTCTTCTTGTGAGGTTTAGAAGCGCCGCTTTTGTATACAAACATCTCATGAAAAATAATATAGTCGTACGAGACCGTTCGAACCAACTGCATTGTGACAATTGCCTGAGAATTACCGTTGGCACTAAAGAGGAAAATGAGATATTACTCAATTATTTAAAGGAATTGGATAACAAAACATGAAACGAGTTCTGTTTATTGATCGTGACGGCACTATTCTGATTGAACCGGCGGATGAACAAATTGATTCATTTGATAAAACGGCTTTTGTGCCGGGTGCCATTTCAAATCTGGCCCGAATAGCTAAAATGAATGTCTTTGAATTGGTAATGGTAACCAATCAGGATGGTCTGGGAACAAAATCCTTCCCGGAAAATACGTTTTGGCCGGTTCACAATCTCATGTTAAAAATTCTGGAAAGTGAAGGAGTCTTTTTTGATGAAATTTTAATCGATCGTAGTTTTCCCAAAGACAAAGAACCAACCAGGAAACCGCGAACCGGACTTTTAACCAAATATTTATCCGGCGATTATGATCTTTCAAAATCATATGTTATCGGTGATAGAATAACAGATATCGAGCTGGCAAAAAACCTGGGGACAAAGGCAATATTGATAAATAAAAAAAATCATGCCGCTGCAGACATTTGTACAACATCATGGGAAGATATTTACACACATCTTTTTTTTCCACCCCGATCTGCAAAAATAAACCGGAAAACAAATGAAACAAATATCGAGATTGCCGTTAATCTGGATGGTACTGGTACAGCAAATATCCAAAGCGGTTTTGGTTTTTTAGATCACATGCTGGAATTAATGGCCAAACATTCATCGATCGATATTCATGCTAAAATTAGCGGTGATCTGCATGTCGATGAACATCACACCGTAGAAGATACGGCTATTGTTCTGGGCAACGCAATAAACGATGCGCTGGGGGATAAAAGAGGGATTGAGCGCTATGGCTTCCTTCTGCCCATGGATGAATCTCATGCCTACGCAGCAATAGATTTCTCCGGCCGGCCCGAGTTAACCTGGAAGGTAAAATTTAAACGTGAAATGATAGGCAACATGCCCACAGAACTTTTTTATCATTTCTTTAAATCCTTTTGTGACCATGCACGATGTACACTTCTGGTTAAGGCGAAGGGCAAAAATGAACACCATAAAATTGAAGCAATATTTAAAGCGGTGGCTAAATCTATCAAAAACGCTGTCCGACGCGATCGGGAATCGGGCCAAATACCTAGTACAAAGGGTTCCTTGTGAAAGTCGCTATCATCAAGTATAACGCCGGCAATATTCATTCTGTACGTCTGGCTTTACAGAGATTACACATCGATCCCATTGTAACTGATGATCCCGATTCAATTATTAAATCAGATAAGGTTATCTTTCCCGGAGTTGGCGAAGCCAGAAGCGCAATGAATTATTTAAAACACCGCAAACTGGATAAATTACTTCTAAATTTAAAACAGCCTGTACTTGGAATTTGCCTGGGATTACAGCTAATGTGTCAATGGTCTGAAGAAAACAATACCAAATGTCTGGGACTTTTTTCAGCAAAAGTCCGCAAGTTTCCACCCGAGAACAAAGTCCCTCATATGGGGTGGAATACAATCAGTCAGCTTCAGGGGGATTTATTTAATAAGGTTTCCGAGAACAGCTACGTCTACTTTGTACATAGTTTTTTCGCCGAATATTTACCGGATGCCACCGCTCAGACTAAATATATAACTCAATTTAGTTCTTCTGTGCAAAGAAATAATTATTATGCCGTACAGTTTCATCCTGAAAAAAGCGGGATAATTGGTGAGCAAATATTAAAAAATTTTCTGGAATTATGATTAGAATAGTCCCGGCCATTGATATCATTGACGGGTATGTCGTACGACTTACCCATGGAAGATTCGAAGAAAAAACCATTTATAACAAAGATCCGTTAAATGTCGCTAAATGGTATCAGGATAAAGGATTTAAGTATTTACACCTGGTAGATCTTGATGGAGCTAAAGCCGGTAAAATTATTAATTGGCGTGTTCTCGAAAAAATTGCCAGGAATACCTCATTAACCATTGACTTTGGTGGTGGCATTAGATCTGAGAATGATGTAAAATTAGCTTTTGATAGCGGGGCACACCAGGTGACTGTCGGATCCATCGCGGTTGCACATAAAGAAAAGGTCCTGTCCTGGATTGAAGCATATAATGCCGGTCGATTTATATTAGGTGCAGATATTATAGACAATAAAATCGCTGTGGCAGCCTGGCAGAACAAAACAGAAACAGATTTATTTAAACATCTGAGAGAATATAGCAAATCGGGAATTAATTCATGTATTTGTACCGATGTAGGACGAGACGGAGCATTGGCCGGTCCCGCACATGAATTATATACCGAAATTAAAGAAAATTTCCCAAAATTGTTTCTGATTGCCAGCGGAGGTGTCAGTAATATAGGCGATGTGGATACACTGAACGATTCCGGCATTGACGGTGTTATTATCGGAAAGGCTTTTTATGAAGGCAGAATTAAGCCCGAAGAATTGAAAGCATATTTATGTTAACAAAACGCATTATACCATGTCTGGATATCCGTGATGGCCAGACAGTAAAAGGAATAAATTTTGTAAATATTCGAAATGCAGGAGATCCGGTTGAGCTGGGCCGGGCATATGCGGAACAAGGTGCGGACGAGCTGGTATTTCTTGATATAACAGCCACAATCGAAGAGCGAAAGACTTTTGCCAAATTGGTGCGAAAAATCGCTCTTAACGTTAACATTCCGTTTACGGTAGGCGGCGGGGTTAAAACTGAAGAGGATGTATCAATTCTTCTTGACGCCGGTGCTGACAAAATTACTATTAACACGTCGGCTGTTCAAAATCCACCGATAATAAATAAATTGGCAAATCAATTTGGCCGTCAATGTATTGTACTGGCAATCGATGCGAATTTTAATGGTAAAGAATGGATCGTATACACACACGGGGGCCGAAGAGAAACATCAATTGAAGTTATGAGCTGGGCAAGACAGGCGGCAGATCGTGGTGCGGGAGAGATATTGCTAACCTCAATGAATCATGATGGTACAAGGAATGGATACGCTGTTGAATTGACCTCCTCAATATCCGGATCACTAACCATTCCCGTTATTGCTTCCGGAGGTGCGGGAAACATGGATCATTTCATTGATGTATTTACTCTCGGAAGGGCAGATGCAGCACTTGCTGCAAGTATATTTCATTTTGGTGAAATAAAAATACCGGATTTAAAAAACTACCTTAACAATAACAATATAACGGTTCGCTTATGAAATTAAACTATAAACGAGGCAACGGATTAATTCCGGCAATAGTACAGGATGCAAAAACGGGTGTTGTTCTTATGCTGGCCTATATGAATGATGAGTCGCTTGAAGTCACAAAAAAAACCGGTAAAGTCACCTTTTTTAGCCGGAGTCGTAATAGGCTGTGGACAAAGGGCGAAACTTCCGGAAATCATCTTTTGATGAAAGAAATACTACCAGATTGCGACTCTGATACATTGCTTATTAAGGCTGAGCCACAGGGTCCTGCCTGTCATACAGGAAGCGATACATGCTTTAACGAGGAAAATAAAACCGTCGGGTCTTTTTTATATCAATTGGAAAAAATAATTACTGATCGAAAGAAAAATCCTTCGAAAAAATCCTATACTTCTTCTCTTTTTCGTAAAGGACTGCGTAAAATCGCTCAAAAAGTTGGCGAAGAAGCTACTGAAGTGGTAATTGATGCGATTGATAAACAGGATGATACTTTAAAAGAAGAAATCGCCGATCTTATTTATCATCTTTTTGTTCTTATGGCAGAAAAAGATATTTCTTTGAATGAAATAGAATCCATTTTAGTCAGGAGACATGCAAAATAAATTACCCTGATTCACTTTTTGACTTTGAATGTTTAATTATCAGATATAAACCAATTGCAATCAGAATCAACGGCCAATAATCAAGAACGGGACTAAATCTAAGAAAAAATACGATACTTAAGCCCAGCAATATACCGCCAGGAATTAATAACCCAGTTTCTTTTTCGCCAAATAAATACATAAGGATAAATCCAAGACCCGGACCAAAAAGAAATCCCGGCCACAAATTCTCCATATACCACCATCCATACAGCGCACAAAACCAAAACAAAAATCCATAAACCAGTAAAATGGTGCCGGGAAGAATCAGCCCGGAATCCTTTCGACTACGAAAGAATCCCAGCCAAAATCCCGCCCCGGCTAATATTACTATAGCAGGCCACATTTGGCTAAAATTAAATTCAATAATCCCAAAGTTCTCGAATAAAAAAATCAGACCCAGCACAACAAGAGCTAATCCAATAATAAAATCAGATATTTTCATTTGTCATCCTTTCCAATCACTGATAACTAATATATAGATTTGATTCCTCACGGGCAACAGCAGTCCGCGAAACATTTTTATCGAAAATGATAACAAATTCTTTTAATATTTAGTATATTCTTTTCCAGGAGCCTAGCCTAATCGTCCTGTTTTTTAATATACTGAAGAGGTAATAATGAGCAACCGTATTCACAATTTTAACGCCGGACCGGCCGCATTACCGCTCGCGGTTCTGGAAGAAGTACAACGCGATTTGCTGAACTATAAGGGCGAAGGTCTTTCTGTCATGGAAATGAGTCATCGCTCAAAAACTTTTGATAATATCATTAAAAGCGCTGAATCCCTGGCCAAAGAAGTATTTGCAATTCCTGATAATTATAAAGTTATATTTATGCAGGGAGGTGCGACTTTACAGTTTTCAGCTGTGCCTCTTAATTTAGCCGCTGATAATTCTTCGACTGATTACATTAACACGGGAGCCTGGTCAAAAAAAGCAATCCAGGAAGCAGAAAAATTAGGAAAATCTGTCCGGGTTACTGCCAGCTCTGAAGATAAAAACTTTTCATATATCCCCGTCGATTACTCAATCAATTCCGATGCCGCCTATTTGCATATTACTTCTAATAATACAATTTTTGGAACTCAATGGAATTCCTATCCTGCTACGGGTGATGTTCCCTTAATCTGCGATATGTCATCTGACATTGGTTGCCGGCCGGTTGATATAAATAAATTTGGACTAATTTATGCCGGTGCTCAAAAAAATATTGGGCCATCCGGAGTTGCTATGATATTCATTCGTGAAGATTTAATGGAAAAAAGTCCTTCTGATATCCCGACAATGACCAGCTATAAAATTATTGGCGGTAAAGATTCATTATATAATACACCACCAACTTTTGCCATCTATATTGTAAAATTAGTCCTGGAATGGATTAAGAAAAACGGTGGGCTTGATGCGATTGGAGCTATAAATAATAGAAAGGCTCAATTGATTTATGATTTACTTGACAGTAGCACTTTTTATAGTGGTACCACCGGGAAAGATAGTCGCTCCATAATGAATGTTACATTTCGGTTACCCTCTGAAGAATTAGAAAAACAATTTGTGGCGGATGCTTTGGCTAATAGCATGATTGGATTAAAAGGACACCGGTCGGTTGGCGGCATTCGGGCAAGTATATATAATGCGGTTTCGCATGAGTCTGTAACGGCACTCACTGATTTTATGAAAAACTTTGAGAAATCCAACGGTTGATCTTTCATAGTTAAAAACTAATACAATAGATCGCGGATAAGACTGCGGTTTGTTTGTATTTCCCATGTACAGCAAAAGTGTATATTAATTCATGCAGTCTGATCATATTTATTTAAATATATATAAAATTGCCGAAAAAATTCCGTGTGGCAAAGTAGCCACTTATGGCCAGATTGCCCGTCTGGCAGGAATTGGTAAAAATGCGCGTGTTGTGGGTTATGCTCTTTCTGCATTACCGCAACAGACCAATTTACCCTGGCACCGGGTAATAAACCGTCTCGGGAAAATATCATACTCTTCATCAAGAAATGACCATGACAATCTACAAAAACAATTGCTCCTTTCAGAGAGTGTGGAATTTGGTTCTTCCGATCGTATAAACCTGAATATTTTTTTGTGGAATGAATAAATCATTGGAATAAGTGTAGTATATTAACCGCATAGAAGGTAAATTGAGAACCAATTAAATGGAGGATAAAATATATGGCTGAGCGTGATGTATTTGATTTTAATCAGATGAAATTACCAAATGTTTCATCCAATATGATTAAGCTGGGTGTCATTGGTGTTTTTGTACTGATTTTCCTTTTTTCATCGTTTTTTACAGTTAGTCCGGAGGAAGTTGGCGTAATACTTCGGTTGGGTAAGTTTTCACATCTTGCTGAACCCGGTTTAAACTTTAAAATTCCTTTTGGTATCGATGTTCTGGAAAAAGTACCCGTACAGCGGCAGCTTAAGGAGGAGTTTGGATTCCGAACTGAATCCGCCGGCGTTCGTACCCGGTATTCCCAGTCCAGCTACCTTGATGAATCCCTTATGTTAACCGGAGATCTAAACGCCGCTGAGGTGGAATGGATTGTTCAATACCGGATTAATGATCCCTACAAATATCTGTTTAAAGTAAGAGGGACAAGAAACACCTTTCGCACTATGACCGAGGCTATTATGCGTGAAGTTGTTGGGGATCGTACGGTGAATGAAATCTTGACAGTCGGCAGGCAGGAAATAAGTCTATCTGTTCAGGTTATGTTGCAGGAACTTTGTGACCAGTACGAAACCGGGATCAGGGTAGACCAGGTCGTACTGCAGGACGTCAATCCACCGGAACGTGTAAAGCCGTCATTCAATGAAGTTAACCAGTCACAGCAGGAGAAAGAGAAACTGATAAATCAGGCCCAGACTGAATTTAACAAGGTAATTCCAAGAGCAAGCGGTGAAGCAGAGCAATTGATCCAGGAAGCTGAAGGATATGCCATGGAACGTGTAAACATATCGCGTGGTGAATCGACGAGATTTAATGCCCTGTTTAACGAATATCGTCGGGCAAAAGATGTCACCCGGCAAAGGATCTATCTTGAAACTTTAAACAAAATCCTGCCAAAGGTGGGTAAAAAACTCATCGTAGATGAAAATATAAAGGGGCTGATACCTCTTCTTGATCTCAAAAAGGAGGTAACTGATGCAAAATAAGAACCTGATCATAGCCGGAATACTTGCTTTTATTGTACTAATAATTATTATGTCCGCAGCATATGTGGTTAATGAAAATGAGCAAGTAATTATTACCCAGTTTGGTAAGCCGATTGGTGATCCCATCTCCAGCCCCGGACTTAATTTTAAAATTCCAATTATTCAAAAGGCCAATTTCTTTGAAAAACGCTTTCTGGAGTGGGATGGTGACCCAAACCAGGTTCCGACCAAGGATAAACGCTTTATCTGGGTTGACACATATGCCCGATGGCGGATTATAAATCCCCTACTTTTCTTTCAGAGACTGAGGGATGAAAGAGGTGCATTATCACGTCTTGATGATATTCTGGATGGCGAAACAAGAACTGCGATTGCAAATCATTGGCTTCGGGAAGTGGTCCGTTCAACTAATCGTGAGCCGGCCCTTGATGAAACTTTCGGTTTTTTGGAAGAAATCGATACCCTTTCAAACATCAAGGTTGGTAGAAAAAATATAATGACTGAAATCCTGGTTGCTTCCGCAGAAAGAGTAAAGGACCTGGGAATTGAGATACTAGACCTGCGGTTTAAAAGGATCAATTATATTGAGGAAGACCGCGCAAAGGTTTATGACCGGATGATTACTGAAAGAAAAAGAATTGCCGAAAAATTCCGTTCAGAAGGACAGGGTGAAGCATCAATAATCCGTGGTCACAAAGAACGGGAACTAAAGAGGATTACTTCAGAGGCTTTCAGAATCGCAGAGGAAATAAAAGGGCGTGCTGATGCAGAAGCCACACGAATTTATGCCAATGCGTATAACAGAAGTGACGAAACGCGCGACTTCTATCGTTTTTTAAAAACCATGGAAACATATGAGAACACGTTTGGTGCTGATGATTGGTTGATACTTTCAAGTAATATGGACTTCTATAAGTATCTGAAAAACCCGAAAGGGCGGTAGCGAATATAAGGGAGGCCTTTACCCCGGTCTCCCTTTTCCTGGAATAAATTGTACCGCCAGGAAGGATATAAGGCTCATGCCCGCTCCTGCCAGAAAAGGAATTTTATAATCTACCATCCATAGTATACCGCCAAGGGCCGGGATTACAACCGCAGCTATATGATTGATTGTGAATCCTACTGCCATGGTTGGCGCAATATCCCTGGGATCTCCCACTTTCTGAAAATATGTGCGAATTGCGATCGAAAAATTGAAAAAGATATGATCCAGAATGTATAAAACGACGACCAGCCATCTCTGTTCAGCAAAAGCATATAAAATAAATATGACAATCAGACTACCATATTCAAGTGACAAAACCGGTCTTTCACCAAATTTGATGATCGCTTTTCCTAACAGTGGACTTAAAAAGTAATTAATCAGGTTATTTACCACAAACATTATGGTAATCTCCTGAACACTGAAATTGAACTTTGTAACCAGGAGGAATACTGCAAATGCAACAAATATCTGACGACGGGCCCCGGCCATAAAAGTGAGAAAGTAATATAACCAATATCGTCTTCTGAAAATCATCTTTTTATGCTGCGGTACTATGTCTTTTCGTGTAGGATTTTGCTTCAATCCCCATAGTCCGGCAATGATAATTAACGCGCCAAGGATTAAATAGATCTGATCATAATCCAAAACGGGGGTGATTAAAAAGATAACCACCCCTATTACGATATTTGAAGCAGCGGCATAACTTCTTAATTTGCCGAATATCCACGGACTTATTTTTTGATCAAAATACTGTAACGTTAGTGACTGGTTCGTAGTCTCATAATAATGAAAGCCAAAACTCATTATCATGGTTGTTATAAGTAGCCCGGAATAGCTGGGAAAGAATCCTGTTATCGCAATACCAAAACCAAGTATAATGATTGACGAAGCAGATAGTTTATGTTCTTTGATTATCAAAAGGATAAAAATGGCAAGCAATGCCAGGAACCCCGGGATTTCACGGAACGACTGGATCATTCCGATATGATTTCCTTCTAATCCGCCAATTTCCACCGCAAAATTATTAAATAACGTACGCCATATTTGTAGTCCGGCAGTTGAAGAAATTGTTAATACTGCCAGAAAACGAAACATAGGATCATTTTTTAACTGCATAGCCTGCCATCTGTTTTATAGTCATAATATACCTAATTCTAATTTAAGTTTTATCCCCTTTTAAATTATCTGAAACATAATAAATTGTCGTCTCGTAAACTCTTTTATAATTCACCGGGAGAAATATTATGAGAATTTCATATTTGAATTCAATATCACTTTTTTTACTATTTATCCTGAGTTTTTAAGTTTTCGCCGCCAAAGACACTAAAACTAATCGTTACTCTATTCTGGATAATATTTCTATCGACATTGAAAATGGCACAATTGTGTTGACGAGCAGGGCAGAACGCGAAGACTATGTCGAAATCACACAATCATACCAACTTTATATCAATGGATATAAAATCGATTTGTCGCGATCAGAGAGAAAACTTGTTGCCAAATATTATAATCAGTTTTTTGACATTATTGATTTTGCAAAAGACCTGGGACACGATGGGGCCATGTTGGGTGTGGCTGGAGCCAAAATTGGTGTACAAGCTGCCGCCGAAGTACTAAAAGCCGTCTTTTCAGAATATGAAATTGACGATCTTGAGGAAGAACTTGAAATAGAATCTGAAAAACTGGAATCACTTATCCTGGAATTAAAAGAAAGAACAGAGGAACTTTAAGAAATGGCCGATGAATTTGAAAAGCTACATTACGAGCTCCGCCGTGAAGTTGATGAATTATACGAACTACGTTGGTTTTGATTTATTTTGAAGATTTATCCAACAGATCAATTCCATATTTATCGCTGATATCAAGCGGAGGCATCGGACCTTCCAACGGTTTACCATCTTTTACATACCAGTTAAACCAGTCCATTTGACGATACAAGACATCCGTACGGCCGGGTTGTTTGCTGTTCCCGTGTCTTTCTCCGGGATATTGAACAAGTCTTACGGCCGGATGATCATTCATTTTCAGACGTGAAAAGAGTTCTATACTCTGTGATGGGTGTACTCTGGTATCTGCGGCTCCACCATAAATCAGAACAGCCGTTTTACTTTTATGTGCATGGTAAATCGGGCTTCTTTCGAGACTTATATCCCACATCTCTTCAAGTTTTTTATCACTATGTACATATAATTCTTCATAAGCGATATCTGTTGTCCCTCTTTTGCTTATCAGATCACTTATTCCGACAAACATACAAACAGCTTTAACTTTTTCGGTATAATATGTGCCAAACCAGGCGGAAGCATATCCGCCATAAGAACCACCCGCCAGCCCAACCTTATTCTTATCTATATATCCTTCTTTTATTAAATAGTCTATTCCATCGGCAATATCATCAAACTCTTTTCCGGCTGCATCACCATATCCGGCAGCTGCAAATTTTAAACCATAACCGGTGCTTGCCCGGTAATTGGGATAAAAAACGAAATATCCCTGACCGGCCATCACTTGCCCCGGCGTGGAATAACGGGTGAGCCAGCCATTTGAATAATGGCTCTCCGGTCCACCATGTACATAAACAATTAAGGGATATTTCTCTCCGGATTCATGGTTTTGGGGATAAATAAGCAATCCTTCTATATCCCATCCATCACGTGCTTTATATTGAATCAGCTCCTGTTTACCAAGATTACGATCGTTTATCCAGTTATTTATATCCGTCATGCGCTGGAAATCTCCCTTACCGTCCCAGTAATAAATATCACCGGGCATGGCCGGGGAAGATCCAATCATGGCAAAGTGCTTAAAATCACTGGTGAATGAAACTTTATCCATAATCACTTTCGTATCTTGGGCATGATAAATTAATTCACGTTCCCCTCCCGCAGCATTCACAAGGCTAAATGTCGGCCAGACACCTTCCCCGGAACGATAAAAAATAGTATTATTATCTTTCCAGCCCACATAGTTTACATGTCCCTTGAACTCCGGCATTGTAAGGTTTTTGGCCTCTCCGCCCTTACTGTCCACTACGAATACCTGGCTATTCTGATGATCTTTTCTTTCGTTTGCCGCATTATAAACAATTTTTGCACCATCGGGACTGAACGCATAATTTCCTAGTTTACCCTCTGTCTCGGTGACCTTTTCAAGTTTACCGGAAATTATATCCAGTATGTATATTTTACGAAACATATATTTATGATCGATCAAATTTTGGGATGACGCAGTTAATGCAACCATATCACCCTTTCGATTAAAGACAAAATCCCAAACAGTTAAATCATTTGTCAGCTGTTCTGCTATTCCGCTGGATAAATCGTGTAAATATAAGTTTTTATGTTTTAGGTTTTCCTCCCGGTAGATAAAACCATAACCTTTATTCTTGAGTGTCTTTTCCTTTTTTGTTTGTGGTGTTTTCGCTATATATGCAATTTTGTTTTCGGAAGGATGCCATGCAAAACTCTCAATATTTGATTTAGCTTCTGTAACCTGATATGCTTCACCGCCCATCAAGGGGATTACCCAAACCTGTTTGTAAGTGTTCTTGCCCCTTTTGCTGATAAAAGCAATCTTGTTGCCATCCGGGCTCCAACCGGGATTTGATATGTTTACTTTACCGGTAATGAATGGAATCACCTTTTTGCTTTTTATCTCTACCACATATAATTCTTTATACGCGGAACCAGCTTCATCCGCTGCTTTTCTCGGTTCATTTACAATATAGGCAATATATTTTCCATCCGGACTAATCACTGGTGTAGCACAGGTTTTTGTGCTTAATACATCCTTTGCGGAAAAGGGTTGGTTTGCATATAAGAAACTGAATGATATAACAAGAAAAAACGCCATAATTATTTTAACGGGCTTGTCCATTATTGCTCCCTGTAGTGAAAGAATTAATACCAACGCTTATAAAAGTTAATAATTATTGATACAACTTCCAACCAGCATCATTTAATTATTTTGCAGGCTTTTGTTGCTTCAGATCACCCTGTGTCGGATTTCATAATGTTTTATAATACCACCCTTGCTATTTTTTATGTAATAATTTATTTATCTGGTTTTGACTTAGATTACCTGTTATCAGCCCGGCAACGACCATTGTTGTGCCAACGACCATGGGCAATGTAAACCGGGTATTAAAAAATATATAATCCAGGTTCGCCGTAAAAGAGGGAACCGGATAAATGTAAGTCGCGGCCCAGGCCGGTCCCTTTTTTTGGACACCAATATAGTATAGTGTATAACCGATTACGGTCGGAAATATAGCCATATACCAGAGTCCGGTCCACGCCACAAATGGGATTTCTTTGAAGGCAACCAAAGTAAGTTTAGTTAAGATAAACGGCAAAACAAGCAGAGCTGTTAAAAGATAATTATAAGCGCCAATCCAGAGGGAATTCCATGAAGTTTCTTTAGTTCTTTTTGCTGCAATCGTATAAACCGACCACGAAAGTGATGCAATCAGACAATAGAGTTCACCAATGCCGGGAGGGGAAATTCCATCACCCCGGGAAATAATAACCCATAAAGCACCGGTAAAAGCCATTCCAAATCCAATGTAAAAACGGTTGGTACGTAATCTTTTAAAGACCAGAATTTCACCGAAGGCTGTAAAGAAAGGATTTAAAGCAATAATTAAGGCGGCATTTGTTGGTGATGTGAATTGTAGACCCATAAAGAAAAAAACATGATAAATCACTCCGGAAGTCAATACAACAATTGTCATGTGTTTTATAAAATTTGCATTCAGTAAATCCGGATGTGATTTTCTATAACTGACAATTAAAAGAGGAAACATTATAATCGCAGATAAAAGGAAGCGCCAAAAAACGCTTTCAATCGGAGATATTTCTGCTACGACATATTTTGCTGCGATAAATGAACCAGCCCAGGTAATTGGAATTATTAAAAAAATAATCGCAATATTTGATTTATTCCGGTTCATATTATCATTATTTAATCAGCACATACCAAAAGGCCCTGTCAAAAAGCAGAGCTCCGGAAAAATTAGTGATCACCCATTCCAAAAAACAGTGATGGATTTTCCATATATTTATTAGTATTGACTAACAGATCGTAGTGATTCTTTTCTTCTTTCGCTAATATCTCATAGAAATGCTTTACTTTTTCATTTTTAGCTTTATTCGCCGCTTCCTGGTAATAAAGCTGCGCATGTGACTCCAGATCCAGTGCCGCATTGATTATTTCTTCGTCATCAACGCCAATTTCACCCAAATCCTCAACTGCTTCATCCATTTGTGTTTTCATCCGGCTAAAAATCTGCTCAAATTGTTCAACCGTTGTTTCTTCTCTTTTTACTTCGGACAAAGTATCCGTTTTGAGTGATTCATAAATTTCCTGAATGCGCTTGATATGGATAAGCTCATCCCCGGCAAGGCGGGTCAGCATTTTACGGCCAAGAGAATTTTTTATCTTTTCAGCCCCCTCTTTGTAGAACGCGTGTCCCTTTTTTTCCATTTCCAGTGATTCATTAAGAACATAAAAAATATCATCTTTTTCCATATTTCCCTCATTTTTAAAATAAATAATTGAATGAAAACGACAGACCGATATAATATAAAAATTTTATCACAGACTAACATTGACTTTAATAAATTTTATAATTTTTAAATTTATCATTTACAATCTGGCTTTCCAGATTATCGATTCTCTCTTCATATATCTGCAATAGTTTATGCAGCAGGCGAATATCTCTCTTTTCTGCCAAAGACCTTCCCAATATCCTTTTAAAACGTGTTATAAAGTTATCCATAT
>CAYULK010000033.1:0-17461 GCA_964445625.1 uncultured Calditrichota bacterium | reverse complement strand
ACCGCGGATGCTGCAACAGCAGTTTTAATGCATTTCAGCGAGAATGGCGGAACCTTTACCAGCAATGACGCAACCGTGGCCGGAGCAGGCGATGGTCTATTGAACGGAAGTACTTCGTTTATTGAAAGTACGGCATTCACGGGTAATACCGTAACAATTGCAACTACAGGACAGGTCATAAGTGCCGGAACATCTGTAGACTGGCTATTGGTATATGACCTTGCTGACAGTGCTTCACTTGGTGAAACATTTGTGGCCAATGTGGCCCGGACCAGTATTGTCGCATCCGGTGTAACCAGTAGCAGTGATGTACCTGTCGCTGGAGTTAATGTCACAGGTGGAGTTAAGACGGTGTCTGATATCGGTAATTTAACTCTGAGCAACGGATCCAATACACCGCCGGCATCATACATTGCACCCGATGAAGATGCGGTTGTCATGCATCAGATTCAGTTCCAGGCCAGCGCTGCCGAAACTCTGGTTGTATCGCAGTTCCAGACCAAACTCAGCGGTACCGGTGATGATGCGACCGGTGTCGATAGTCTGGTGATCTACCATGACACAAACTCAGACGGTTTATTTACCCAAAGTATCGATGAAAAACTGGCAATAGCTCAGGCAGTAACCCAGAATGATCAGGTTCTGACTTTTACTACCGGCGATACAATTCCGGCAGGTACATCCCGCGACTGGATTGTATTGGCTTACTTCTCGAACAATCTGACCAATGATGAGACTTTTCGTACCGGGATCGAACTGAATACGTATGCCTCAGCAGAAAATCTCACTGGGGAAAGCCGGACGGTCCTTGGCGCACCACTATATGGAAATTACAAAACAGTTCGTGACGTAGGTACGCTTACTTTACAGACCGGTTTGCAAAATCCGGCGGCCAGAAACGAAGGCAGTGGCGAAACAGGCATTGAGATGTTGCAGGTTCAATTGAATGCCAGCTCTGCGGAATCACTTGCCGTTCAATCAGTGACCATTGCATCCTCGGGAACGATTGATGAATCAACCGATGTTGCCGGTGTGAAACTATACCGGGATGTGAACAATAACGGAGTTCTTGATCTTACCCAGGATGTGCAAATAGGGACGACCAGAACATTTGCAGCTGATGACGATACCGTCACATTCACACTTTCACCTGCAGAAATTCTGATTGCATCCTCAAGTCACAACTGGCTGGTTATTTATGATCTGAACAACGCAGCAACTGCCGGTGAAACATTTCGGGTAAGTGTTCAGGTCAATGCAGATTTTGTGGTTCAGGGTGTTGAGTCCGGGCAAAGTGCCGGTGTACTTGGCGCGCCAATAACCGGTAACTTCATGACGGTACAGGATATAGGTTCATTGGCCATTTATGAAGGTTTGAATAATCCGGGCAATTCGAATGAAACGGCAGCTGCTGTCAATCTTGAAATGCTGCAAATTAACCTGGCGGCCAGCTCGGTTGAAAATATTCGGGTTGATTCTCTTCGTTTTTCGGCAGCGGGTACGGCGGACGATATTACTGATATTGCCAACAACGGAATCCGCTTATATCTTGATGATGGCGACGGAATTTATGAGCCGGGTGTTGATAACCTGATCGGTTCTGCGGGCGAATTTAATATGGATAACGGATATTTTACAGTAATTACCGGTGGTGAAGTTATCAATGCAAATCAAAACGAAAACTGGTTGCTTGTTTATGACCTGTCCGGTTCTGCCTCTCAGAACCAGACATTTATCGCCAGGTTCCTGCAGGCCACCGATATTTATGCGGTTGGTGTTTCTTCAGACTCTTCCGTATTCGTGTCGGTTGGTGGGGTTGCCCCGGCGATGGCTAAAGCATCAGGCACATCAGAAGCCGGCCTGGCAATGGCCGACGTAGAAATGACGGCGGAATCTGTAATCCCGGCTGCTATAATGGGGTTGGATGCAGATCCACTGGGTGGTGGCGATGACAGAAGTGCTGATTCACCGATTGTTGGTGGAACTAAGACGATTACTATCGTAGGCAGTCTGACACTCTCGGCCGGTACAAATAATCCTCCGGCCAGAAATGTGGGTAGCAGTGATACTCTTCTTACCGTACTGCAGGTAACATTACATGCGGGCAATTCGGAAGACCTGGATATTTCACAGATTCGGTTTACTGCTTCAGGGACGGGAAATGATGCTACCGATATTGCAAGTGTGAGGTTGTTTAATGATCTGGATGGCAACGGTCAGGCAGACGTTACCGATACGCAAATCGGTACCACACAGACATTCGGTGTAGATAACGGATCAGTGGTATTCAGCGGATTGACCGAATCTATTACCGCAGGTGCTACTGAAAACTGGTTGCTGGTGTATAATCTGAATGGTAACGCAAACAATGGAGAATATTTCGCCGGCAGTGTGGTTCTGAATACACATATAACGGCAACCGGTGCGACGACATCTCAAAGTGTACCGATTAATGGAGCACCGGTGAATGGAAATAATCATACAGTCTCAGATGAAGGCACATTAACACTGAGTGCCGGTGTGAATATGCCGGATGCATCAAATGAAGACGGCAATGCAACTGACGTGAGCTTGTTCCAGGTTAACCTGGCGGCGAATTCAGTGGAAGATATTTCAGTTACTTCAATCACATTTACCGGCGAAGGTACGGGTGACGAAGCCTCTGAAATCAGTGATGTAAGCCTTTATCATGATATCAATAATAACGGAATTTACGATTCAGGTACCGATACTTTGATCGGATCCAATACTTATTCAGGCACTTCGGTTACGCTTGGCTCTCTGACGGCGACTGTAGATGCCGGGACTAGCCAAAACTGGATTGTAGTTTATGATTTTTCAGGTGCGACAAATGGAAATACTTTTAGAGTAAGATTTGCCGATAATGCAAATATTACAATAACCGCAGGTAGTGGAAATCCTTCTGCCATTGGTGCACCTATTGTTGGGAACTATAAGACCATCAGCAGCACCGGTAGCCTGATATTGGCAGAAGGTGCAAATAACGCGGTGGATGTAACACTTGACAGAACAGTCAGCAATGTAGAGATGCTACAGATCAGTCTCACTGCCAGTTCGGTCGAAGATATCGATATCACCCGCCTGGTTATTACACATCAGGGAACAGGTGATCCGATAAATGACATAGTGAGTGAAGGTGTTAAACTGGTCAATGACCTGAATGGTGATGGTATCTATCAGGTGGGTACCGAACCTGTCCTGGCAGACAGTAGTTTCCTGGTTGGTGATACAGTCGTTTTTAGCCTGAGTGGTGAAAGTATAACCGCCGGGAGTACGGAAAACTGGCTGGTTGTCTATGATTTTGACGGTGGATCCGGGCATAACAGCACTTACCAGGCAAGATTACAGTTAGCCACAGGAATCACAGCAACAGGCGCCACATCTGCCGGTTCAATAGTTCCGGACGGCTCATATCCAATGCGTGGTGGTACAATCACCTTAACTGCATTCTCTAATCTGGCATTGGCCGGTGCAGATCTGTCAGCCGGTCCATTACCTGGTGATCAAAATGTGGCATTATTGCAATTGAATATGACGGTTGATCAGAATATCTCGACCGTGTACAGTATCCGGATTGATAACCGGGCGTTTAGCGGCACACCGGATGTGGCTGATGTTGATTCAATCAAGATATTCCAGGAAAATGGTGCTACCGGTGGATTTCAGCCGGGTGAAGATATATTATTGGGTGGAGAGATACCAACCGATGATGGTTCCGGCGGATTCGCTGTTATTACATTCGGTTCACAACTTGACCTGACCGGTACCGGTGGTATATTATATGTAGTGTACGATATCGCTACGACTGCCAATATAACAAACAGTGTTGGAGTTCTGATTGCATCGACGGCATATCTCAGCGTAAATACACCAACTACGTTAATAGATGCGGGAGACTTCCCAATACAGAATACCCGGGATTACAGTCTGCCGGTTGAATTATCATCTTTTACTGCCGTCGGTGAACATGGCGTCGTAGTGCTGGAATGGGTGACTGAGAGTGAAGTCAATAACCTTGGATTTATTATCGAACGAAAGATGATGGATACGGAAGATGATTTTACTAACATTGCCAGTTATAAATCATTGGCGGAACTGCAGGGACAGGGAAATTCATCCTCACAGCATCAATATAGTTATCGGGATGAAAAAGTAACTCCGGAAATCAATTATGCCTATCGCCTGATACAGGTGGATATCGATGGCTCTCAGCGGATTGCAACAAACAGTATTGAAGCGGTTGCCCTGGAAAAGCTGCCTACCGGATTTGCGCTTAACCAAAATTATCCCAATCCGTTTAACCCGGAAACTAAAATTGGATTCTCGTTGCCACAATCCAATGAAGTAACAATTATTGTCTACGATCTGCTTGGCAATAAGGTGACTGAAATTTTGCGTAACAAATCCTACGAAGCGGGTACCTGGATCGTGACATGGGATGGTCGCGATGATCATGGCCGGGCAGTATCTACCGGTGTCTATATCTACACTATCCGTTCGGGTCAGTTCATGGCCGGCAAAAAGATGACACTGGTTAAATAAACAGATAAAAAAGATCTCAATAAAAAGCCGGTAAACTTTACCGGCTTTTTTATCTTTTTATCTCGTTCCCAAGTTGTACTTGGGAACGTACAACATAACTCCTCATTCTAACACCTAACTCATTTCCTTGCTTTTATCATCGTATAAATCCCGGCCATACCAAAAATAATATTCCCGATCCAGGCGGCGAGCCAGGGATCCAGGGTTCCCTGATGTCCTAAGACCTGTCCGGTTCTGATAAATAAAAAATATATAAAACAAACCAGTAAACTGATCCCGATACCGACAGCGCTTCCGCTGCGCCTTTTCTGTGCAGCAATCGGAGCACCAAACAGAATGATGACAAAATTTGCAAAGGGATATGATATCTTTAAATGCAGTTCGACCACCCACTTCCGTACCACCGCACCAATACTTCGCATTTCCTTAACAAAAATTTCGAGTTCGGAATAACTCATTTCTTCCGGTTTCTTCTGCAACTCCAGGAGATTGACAGGCTTGAAATTTAATTCCGGCATGCTCAACTCGTCATAATTTACCAGGACATCGATTGAATCCTCAAGCATGCGTTCTGATACATTATATAATGTCCAGATTTGATCTTTCCATTTCATCTTTTTTGCATCTATCCGGCGTAAAAGTCTCGGCCCGTCATAGTATTGAATGCTTACACGCAATGCCTCACCTTTCACACCATCAAAAAATGATATGGATACTTTGCGGTTTTTATCATCCTGCAGATAAATATTATTTCTTTTTGATGCGATATTTCTGGGATTATTCTGGATGTCATAACGGTAGATGTCCATGCGTCTGAGATTTGATTCCGGAACAATGCGTTCATTAAATAAACCGGCCAGAATGCTGATGATCAGGGATAAAACAAACAGTGGTAAAAACATGCGATACATGCTGATACCGGCACTTTTTTGTGCTACTATTTCATTGTGCTGTGAAATACTTCCCAGGGCGAACAGACAGGCGAGCAGCATAGATACAGGTAACGTCAGACTAATAATATAGGGGATAAAATATAAATAGTACATGATAACCAATTTTAATGCTGCGCCACGGTCTATAAATTTATCAACATTCTCTATCAGGTCAACTACCAGAAATATGGCAACGAATGCAGCAATACTGAAAAATAAATTAAATAGAAATTTTTTGACCAGGTAGCGGTCCAGGATATTCATTATTTGTTTTCCAATAATCTTTCCCGTGTTATATCCGGGAAAGAATCATATTAATTGCTCGAAGCCTGTTTGCTGAATTTTTTAAAAAATGAACCAAACTTTTCCCAACGAAACATTGAGGTCTCTTTGACAGTTTTCCAGGTCAGATAAAAACCTGCCAGACCGATAATGATATTTGGAAACCACATGGCGAGCATGGGATGTAAAAATTGACGATCGGCAAGATCTTCACCCAGGATCAGACAGGCCCAATACACCAGAAAGAACATAATACTCAGGGTAGCACTGACTCCCATGCTTCCTTTTCTTGAAGCCACACCCAGTGGTGCACCGACAAGTATGAATACCAGACTGGCAAATGGGATGGAAAATTTCTTATGCACTTCCACCATATAACTGTTAATAATGCGGACACTATTATCCAGACGACTTTTTGCCATCCGGATTGTCTGATACTCCCGGCTCACTTTTCTGTGTGCGGAGTCACTTGCCCGGCGCCAGACTGCTTTATGAATATCGGAATTAGTTTCTGCTGCAACCGAATCACTTAACCCGGTATAGGCTTCCCTGAGCTCCGTATTTGCTTTCTCAATCTGATCAGAAATTTTTGCTCTTTCCTTTATTGCATCTTCCCTGCTCTTCCTGACCTTTTCCATCATCATCGAGACATTCATCTCGCGATCTCCACGCGAACTATCCTCTCTTTTATCCAGCATAAATTCCGGTGCCGGTATGTAAAATTGATTCCGTGAGAACTTAGAAAAACGATATTCTTCAGGATTGGTGACATTAAGCTCGTGATATTCACCATCAAACAGAGTAAAAAGAAGGCTTTTCTTTCTCTTGGAATAGACCATGTAGCCTTCTTCGGCGATTAATGTGATATTGATCTGCGGATTACTGCGATCAAATATGGTGACATTAACCAACCGGTCCGGTTTGGTTTCCGTATTAAATTCCGGCCCGAGGATATTGATTCTCTCAGCTAGCTCTTCGCCCAGTGTTTTTTCAATTTTTTCAGTATGAAAAGAATATTTACCCACAGTAAAGAAAATACCGGGCTCCAGCTTTAATGTTGCTTTTTTTTGTCCGATATTACGAAACATCACCCGGGCTTTGTGATTAAAATCAGGTAGTACCCGGTCATTAAAGATGATCATCAGAACTGTAACGAATGCACCGAATACTAATGCCGGCCGGATGATACGGTAGATACTGACACCACTGGATTTAATAATAGTGATCTCATTATCACCGGATAATCGTCCGAATGACATCAGGGTTGCCACAAGCACAGCCATTGGTACGGCCAGCGCAAACATCCACGCCAGGTTATAAAAAACCAACTCGATTATAGTCAAAGCACCCAATCCTTTGCCAAAAATTTTTGTAATGTACTTGAGCATAAACTGCATGAGAAAAATGAACATAAGTACACCAAGCGCAAAAAAGAAAGGCGGGAGATGTTCTTTAATTATATAGCGAGTTAAAATTTTCATTTCTGCTTTTCCAAAAGATTGTAAAATATACACAAAAAATGCGTATCAGGTCTATTAGATTGTAATTTTAACCACAGAGTTCTCTTGAAGATAAAAGACAAAAGATAAATGAAATAGAAGTAATAAGGTAAAAGTATTAATTTAGTAGCTAAGAAACAAAGTCCCTGAGTACCTGAGATAAAATAAAATGTAGAATGCAAAATGTAAAATTTAGAATTTAAAAGGAATTGTGTTCATCATTACTCAAAAATCCTTATAAATTCTGCATTCTTAAATCTACATTTTACATTTTATTAAAGCCCTGGCGCCTGGATCCTGATTCTTCGAATCATTTTTCTATTACCTACTGCCTATCGCCTTTGGCCTATTTTTTAATCCAAAATCCGAATTCCGAATTACAAAATAAAAAGTCAGTAGATTTTGAACCTTTTTTTTCCATTTTGGTTAAAAAAACCACAGGTTAGATTTTAGTAAAAATTGCTATATCGTCGGGAAATAAATCCGATACTATATATTATATAGATTAGGTTAATTAGATTAATATCTTGCAAAATGATAAGGTTGTATTTAAATTTAAGGTTCACTAATAAGCACTAATAATAAGGAGGATACCCTTTAGGTCGTTAATACAGATACGGTAAAAAACGAGTAAAATACACAAAACGGAGTTCTGTAATTATTACACCGATTAAAGGGGTTAGTCTCCTCCGGGCCTTTCTGTGCCTGATAATTCTCCTCTCACTGTTTTCCGGTGATATATTTGCTGAGGTTGGATTAAAACTTCCGGCACCACCGAGAACAGTTCAACTTGTTGAACCTGAAAGTCAGGGTATCAGCGGATTTTTTATCGATTCCACGCTGTTTAGGGCAAATCCCCCCCATTTTAAACGTATCGTCAAAATGGATTCCACCAGTTCTTTTATCAGCGCGACTGAGTCTATTGATGCAACAGAATTCGCATTTCCTGCTGTTGTGGATTTAGATACCTATATTCGAATACGCCTTGTTTTTGATCGCAAACAAATGTTCCGGGAAATCGTATCGGTAAAATCCGAAGAGGAAAAGGCGGTAAAAACCGGAGCCCTGGAACTGGAAATTCCGGTGCGGATAAAGAATGCAACCTTTACGCGTATATTCGGGAGCGACCGGGTTAGGTTACGCGTTACGGGAAACATCTCCTTTGACTTATCCGGAAGATCCGAAGAGCGATCAGGCTCCGCTGTCAGTGCCATCCAGGACCGGGGAACATTCAGTCCAAGATTTAACCAAACACAACAGTTTACCATTGAAGGTAAAATTGGTGAAAAAGTTACCGTCTCAGTGGAACAGAACAGCGAAGCAACATTTGATTTTGAAAATACGCTGAAATTGCGTTACACAGGTGATGAGGATGAAATTATTCAGAGTATAGAAGCCGGTAATATCGGACTTTCGTTGCCATCTACAAAATATGTTATTTTTGGCGCTTCAAATAAAGGGTTATTTGGCATTAAAGCTCAGGCAAAAATAGGAAATTTCAATATCGCAGGTATTGCCTCCCTTGAGAAGGGTGAACAAAAAAAACTGACTATTTCCGGAAGTTCGAGTGAAAGTAAGACAAAAATCCATGATTATGATTTTATAAAAAGCAGATACTTTTTTATTGATAATTATTATTATGAATATTTTGAACAGGGCTATTCGGATGATCTGACTCAATGGTTTTATGCCGGTGAAGATATAGTGATTCGTGAGCTTGATGTTTATAAGTCTGCCAGCTATGCTCACCCAAATAAACGTGATGGTATCGCTGTTCTGAATCCAAGAGAACCGCAGTACCAGAATTTAACCAATCTTGATAATGTTATATTAATTCCTGGTGAAGTAGAAAAATCAAGTTTTGTACCCCTGGAAAGAGGAAAGGACTACGAATATGACTATGCACGGGGATTTTTCTGGCTAAAACAGGAACCAAGGGATAATGAGGTACTTGCTGTTGCTTATCGCACCGATATAGATTCAGTGGGAACAATGGCATTAGATCTGATTGCCGCAGCGGACACAACAGTTCCCTATATTCTCAGATTAATAAAGCCAAAAAGTTTACAACCTTCGCATACACATGTGTGGCCACTCACCATGCGTAATTTTTATTACCTGGGTGGGACAAAGATTGAGGACCAGGGATTTGATTTACAAATTGAATACAATCTGAATGGCGACCATGAAACACGGCAGACAGAAGATCCACAAAAATCCTTTTTATACCTGATGGGATTGGACCGGCTGGATGAGAATGGATCAGTGGTGGAGGATGGGGATAAAAAAATTGACAATAACGGCATGTTTGTTAACAAGGGGGAGGGAATCCTTATGTTCCCGGGATTGCAACCGTTTGATCCGCTACCGGGAAGCCGTTTTGAGAACCGGGATGATAACGAAGGTCTGGCCGATACAAACCTTGTCCGGATATACAGTATCAGTGATCATCAGGAAAGAATCCGCCGCACAAAATTTGAAATTATCGTTACCTCGCGCAGTACAAAATCGACCTTCGGCCTGGGTTTTAATGTTCTGGAAGGAAGTGAAGAAGTACTACTGAACGGGAGTCCCTTAAAAAGAAATGAAGATTATATTATAGACTATTTTACCGGACAGATCACGCTTATTTCCAGCAAAGCCAAGCGGGCCAGTTCAAATATCGAAATAAAGTATGAAAAAGCAACAATTTTTCAGCTGGATAAAAAATCAATTTTTGGCGGTCGGGCGGAGTACCGGTTTTGGGAAGACTCTTTTGTCGGACTTACCGCTTTGTTTATGAATAAATCCACTCTGGATCAGAGAGTACGCGTGGGTCAGGAACCTTTTCAGAATTTTGTCTGGGATATAAACGCATCTTTAAAATTTAAGCCAAATTTTCTGACAACGATAGTGGATATGCTGCCGCTGATTGAGACTAACGAACCATCAACACTCAAAGTGGAAGCAGAATTTGCACAGGTACTTCCGGATCCCAATACGCTGAATAATGAAAATACAGGGGATAATGATGGTTTGGCATTTATAGATGATTTTGAGGGAACCAAGCGTGCCACAACCCTGGGGATTCGTTATAATATCTGGACGGCTGCCAGCCCACCAGCCGAATTTGTCGTGGATCCGGATAAAAACGAGACAGAAGATGATACTCTGGAATATGTCTCGCAGATTGATACCGTCGCGGACAAGAACAGAGCCCGGATTACCTGGTTTAATCCATTTAATCGTGTCCCCATAAAAAATATCTGGCCCAACCGTGATGTAAATGCGGAAACCGGCCAGGAGACAGATGTGCTTGGTGTGGAACTATGGGATGAAAGTGGAGAAAATAATGGTAAAGCCTGGGCCGGATTTATGCGCTCTACAGCGAGTATTGCGAACCAGCAGCGGGCAAAGTTTATCGAGGTCTGGGTAAAGGAAGATACGGTAAGTAATCCCAATTACATCCGGATTAATATTGATGTCGGTCAGATTTCTGAAGACTGGTACATGTTTACCTGTAAAAATGACCGGCGCGAATATGGCTCGCCGAGCTGGCGTGGTTTAAATACGGAAGATTCAAACATCAACGGTGTTCTCGATGAAAATGAAGATACCGGCGTGGATGGATATCCAAACGGACATCCCTGTGATGATCCGCTGGATAACTGGCGTGAGCCGGACCGGACAAGTACAAATAACCGGTATGATGGCATCAATGGCACAGAAGGAAATTCACAGTCTCGCGCAGCCAATTATCCGGATAGCGAGGACCTTGACGGAGATGGACAGGTAAACCTGAATAACAGCTATTTTACATACAGTTTTACCCTCGATCCCCGTGATGCAAAGTCACATGGCTGGCTGACCGGTGAAACGGTGAACAGTAATAACGAAAAAACGGGTTGGAAACAATACAGAATACCAATAAAGGAATTCGATGCAAAGATTGGTGCGCCGGATGAGACTTTCCAGTCGGTGTATTTTGTGCGTGTATGGTTCAGTAATATAACCCCGGAACCCAAACGAATATTTTTTGCCACAATAGATTTTGTTGGTAATGAGTGGGAAGAGGATGGAATTGCCGAATCAGATACATCACGGTTTGAAAAGAATGAAAAAGTTTTTGATATAACGGTTTACAATACCGAAGAAAACACAGTTGCCATTGCCGGTGGTCCTGATCCGTACAGGCCGCCTCCCGGCGTTTCGGGAATTCGCGATCGCATCACCCAAACCATCTCGAAAGAGCAGTCAATGGCACTGCGTGTGAACGATTTGCGTCCGGATTTTGTCGCCCGGGCAAATAAGTCGCTATTCGGTCAAATTCTTTCTCTGGTGAATTATAAACGGCTCAAGATGTTTGTTTATGGAGATAGCCGGGTCTTCCCCGCAAATCCAACGCCCGGTGATTCCAGCAGAATAGAAGTTTTCCTGAGATTCGGTTCGGATGATAACAACTATTATGAATATAATCAAAAAATTTACAGCGGATGGAATCCCCTGAACGAATTTGATATTGATCTGAATGAACTCTCCCGGACAAAATTTGAGAAACCGCTTTCAAAGGATTATTATACAAAAGCTGTCCCCGGGAAAAGGGCGGTTGATGGTTATTATGTTGTTCGTGGTAAAGCTAGCTTAAATACAATCCGTTATTTTAAAATTGGTATTCGAAATAAAACAGATGGCTTCTGGTCGGGTGAAGTATGGTTTGATGAATTACGTGTTACCGATGTGCGGCAGGAGGCCGGAACTGCCCTGCGCTTGAGCGCCAGCTTACGTCTGGCTGATGTGCTTACTTTTAATGGTAACTGGGAAAGTAAGGATGCCGATTTTCATGATATTAAAACACAATTTGGTAGTGGCAATACCCTGGAGTCTCAAAACTATTCCGGTGTTTTTAATCTGCACAAATTTTTACCCGGGATCCTGGATTTTTCGGTTCCGATTGATGGCCGGGCATCCCGTGTCAGGAATGTCCCTAAATATTTCCCCAGAACGGATATTCTGACCGGTTATCGCAATGCAACTATTGAAGATAAAGTAAAATCTTTAATCGGAATGCGTGAGATAAGTGCTGAACTGGATACGGTTATCAGTGAGTCGAAGGTCTTTGGACTTGGTACAACGATTAAAAAGAGGTCCAAATCAGATAATTTTTTTATTCGCAATACCATCGATCAGATAACCCTCGATGTGGATTTCTCCTATAGAAATAACCGGGACTATCGTACGGAATTCAGTGAGTCAAAACAATGGAGTCATTCGATAAGTTATAGTATTCCTTTTGGTACAAATAATTTTATCGAGCCGTTTAAAATCCTGGAACCATTTCCGATAATTAATCTTCTCGCGGATCAGAAAATTTATTATACACCTAAGAGTACCAGCATGAGCCTTTCGATGTCTGATGTCAAGCAGGCGAATAAATTACGCAGTGAAGATAAAACAACATCGACGACCAATGTATCATCATCACGAAGAATATCTATTGGTTATCAATTGATTCCGAGCACCAATTTAAGCATCACAAGAACGCATAAAGCGGACGCTGATTTTGTTGGAATTAACAGCAGCAGGGAACTGCTACAATCAATTATCGATAGTTTATATTTTGGCCGGGAAACTGATATTTCCCAGGGATTTAAAGTTGATTTCCGACCAAAATGGTTTACCTGGTTTACACCGGATTATTCCTATTCGAGTAATTTTCGATATTATTTCTCCAATCTTGCCAAAGGTCAAAAACAAACCAGTAGCAAAGTAAGTCACCGTATCAATTTCAGCCTGAGTCCAAGCAGTATGGTTAATCTTATATATTCTCCGGAGTCTGAAAAAAAGGTTGCACGTCGTGGCTCAAGACCAAGACCACAACCCGGACAAACAACAAAGAAAGAGGATTCCAAGGAAGAAGAACCAAAGGATCCGGAAGAAGGAGAAGAGGAGGAGTCGAAAATTCCCAGGATCCCAATGCCAAATCCATTGATGTGGGTATATCATTTTTTCGATTCCTGGGATAAAATTCAGACCTCATTAACTGTAAATAATGATATTACCAATTCGTATGTGCAGGCGATTCCAACCTGGGATTATCAATTTGGTTTTTCAAAAGATCCCGGCGTACCGCAGGATACATCCCAGACTAATGGCTTTTTTATAGGCCCATCAATTTCAAGCTCTAAAAATCTGCAAACTTCACTCATGTTTAAGATTGCTAAAAATGTAAAAACCAGTTTTACGCATAGTTTCACGGATAATCAATCAAGTAATGATAAGACAAAGTCTGCTAATCAGTCAATCACATATTTTGTCTGGGGTGATGATCCCAAAGGTGATTTTCGCGGTGTCGCGGAAGGATTATTGTCATTTATCCCGGACTGGAAAGTTAGTATTTCCGGGATCGAGCAAGTATTGTTTTTCAAGGATTTTGCAAAATCTGTGTCGATTGATCATTCGCGTAACGGAAAGTACTCGGTTACAAAACGATTGAATAAAAATGAACTTGTTCCGGCAACCGAATCATTTTCTCATAATTTTGCACCGCTACTCGGGGTTAATATCAGCTGGAAATTTGGCATGAGTACCAATATCCGGATGAATCAATCCAGTACTATTAATTTTACTTCAGGCGGTGGAGCTACGCGTTCAGAAAACAATACTTTTTCAGTAACAGCTTCGTATGCAACCAAAGGCGGATTTCAAATCCCGATCCCGATATGGCCATTTAAAAATCAAGTGATAAAAAATGAAGTCAGCTTTTCTTTAACATTTGATAAATCCAGCAGTTTGACGTTCCAAAAACAGATTTCACAAAAAGAATTTCAGGAAACACAAAAAAACAATACCTGGAAACTGAGACCATCGGCTACCTATCGTTTTAATCAGAGAGTATCAGGCAGCTTATTTTATGAAACAGGGGTGACTGAAAATAAAATTAGTGGAAAGTATAGCTGGAATGAATTTGGAATTACCGTTAATATTGCCATTCGGGATTAATATTCTACGAATGTGGTTGTTTTTTTCACTGCAAAACACAGTTTGAGGAGAGCATATGAGTTGGATAGAACTAAAATTAGATATACCAAATAACACACTTGAACAAATATCAGCCACTCTTTTTGCGTACGGGTGTGAAGGAATTAATGTCACTGATGATGGGATCATCATATATTTCACAACTCATCGCTGGACAGACGAGGTGAAAATTGGCCTGATCGGGTTTATACGCCATGCTGTGCCCGGATTTTCCGGAAAAAATATCCAGATACAATCTCTCGCGGATCATGACTGGAATGCTGATTGGAAAAAGCACTTTAAACCGGTGAAAATATCGACATCCGTGGTCATCCGTCCGCCCTGGGAAGAATATCATAATAATCTTGTTAAGACAATTATTACCATCAATCCCAAGATGGCTTTTGGCACCGGACACCATGAAAGTACAAAACTGATTATTATTGAAATGGAAAAAAATATTGAACCGGGAATGCATGTCCTTGATGTCGGAACCGGTAGTGGCATTCTGGCTATCCTGGCATATAAATTGGGTGCGGAATCTGTACTCGGTATTGATAATGATATGGAAGCACTAAAAAATGCGACTGAAAATCTGGAACTTAACGCGATTACGACAGGTGTAAATATCGGATATGCTGAACTGGAGCGGGTCACACCATCTGATTATGATGTTGTAGTAGCTAATATAAATAAAAATATACTATTACGTTATGCATCGGTCTTTCCTGACTACCTAAGGCAGGGCGGTAAATTGGTCCTTTCCGGAATCCTGAGAGGGGATGAATCCACTATCATACAGAAGTATCGTATGCATGGATTTATCGTTCATAAAAAGAATACAATGAAAGATTGGCTTTGCCTGGTGTTGGAACTGAAAGATAAAAAAGAAGAAAAAAGTGATAAATGATATACGAAAGTTGAGGATTGAATGTATAGACTTTTTGGCCTGATTATAATTGTAATTTTAACTATTTTCTGTGGCTGTGCAGAAGATAAAACACCGGTTGCCACAGGAAGTACACCGGATATAACATCAGTAAATACCGCCGATAAATGGAATCCCCATTTGCAACAAAAGTATAAAATTGAGGTAAATGTAAACGATCCTCAGGGCCCGGATAATATCAGATCTGTCATTATGGAAGTGAAAAGAGACGACGGTCGATCTGTCATTTTTACGGATTCTCTATTTGACGATGGCGCTTATTTTAATACAGATGATGGTGACGTGATTGCCAGGGACGGGGTGTTTAGTAACCGGTTTTTGCCAAACGAGATCAGTAATCCTCTGGTACCCGGTCTGTATTTATTCCGGTTTATGGCCATCGACCATGAGAGTAATCATAGTCCTGATGTTGATTATCTGATCAGTTTCGGCGAAAACAGACCGCCTGAAATTGTTAATGTCTCCGCTCCGGATTCATTTTCTGTTAATGTGGCGGATGGAATTATTCAGGTTGTCGTCAGCGATAGTGATGGGGTTGAAGATGTGGAACGGGTTTACTTTGAAAGTCAGAAATCAGGTAGTAGCCAGATCCGTTATGAAGGAGAGTTATTTAATGACGGTGATCCGGCGCATGGCGATATGGTTGCCGGTGATTCAGTTTTTTCAACAATATTAACCATACCATTTTTGATTGGAAAATCAGGAATGTATAATCTCATCTTTCATGCAGAAGATACTTTCAATGAAGTCAATGAAATTCCGTTGATACATGAAATATCACTGAGTAATAAGGCGCCGGACTATTCGGATTTGAGTGTACCGTCCCAAATCACTGTGCCTGCAGAACCGGATGAATATGCCCGTGAGCTTATTACCATTAAGGTCGAGGATCCGGAAGGTCTGGCTGATATTGATCAGGTTTATTTTTATTCTCTCAAGCCGGATTCAACATTTGCAAGTAATGGACAACCAATCCAACTGCGGGATAATGGTTTGCCCTTTAATATTTATAGTGCGGGAGATGAAGTCGGCGATGCCGTGGCCGGGGATGGTATATATTCTTTCTCATTAGTCGCCTGGGGAGATGCAAGCAAAACGATGCTGGGTGAATATACACTGACATTTCATATTACAGATAAGGCGGGAAATATGGTTGGTCCGATTGAAAAACAACTAACTATACAATAAAGCGAGATGCGTAATGCTATCTGTCAAGAATAAATCTCTATTTATATTGATGTTTGTCATGATGTTCTGGATAAATTCCTTTACCCAGGTATTATATAAAGATGCCTATAAAATTAATACATCACCAAAACTTGTGCAGAACGGCATTCTGGGAAATGGAATTGTAGACATATTGGTAAAAGATTCTGTTGTCTGGATTGCTACCGGTTTTGGTCTGAATAAAACTAGCAACGAGGGTGATAACTGGACACAGTTTACTACGCATAATTATATCGGCAAAGGTGGAGTTACGGCAATGACGTATATGGATGAGCAGACGCTGTGGATTGCGACCTCCTTTGATACGATTACCGGTGACGAAGGCAGTTTGGCAGCCGGGGGCGGTTTAAGTTATACCCGTGATAGCGGGCAGACCTGGGGCCATGTTCCGCAACCCATAGATAGCAGGGATGAAACCGAATATAAACCGACCACGACTAATGTACAGAATCTGACTTTCGATATTGCTGCTCTGGATTCCACAATATGGATCGCCAGTTTTGGCGGAGGATTACGGAGATCCGATGATATGGGTAAAACATGGCAGGTTGTTACTACAGATGGTATACCATTTTCCGCACTTGAGTTCCTTAATCACCGTGCGTTTTCAGTCATATCGGAAAATGGTAATCTTTGGGTAGGGACTGCTGAAGGTATCAGTAAAAGTATGGATAACGGGGAAACCTGGCAAAGGATGACAAGTAAGAATCAGGAATTTCCCATATCCGGCAATTTTGTAGTTGCATTGGCTTACCAGGAATTTGCCAATACGATTTGGGCGGCGACTATTGAAACGGATACTTCAGAAATCCGGGCAGTGAGTAAATCAGAAGACGGTGGTCTTTCATGGACTATCATGCTGGAAGGTACTTTCCCGCATAATTTTGCTTTTGATAATGAACGAGTATATGTGGCTACAGATGAAGGGATGTTTATCTCAGATGATGGCGGTGAGAACAGGTATATTCTGCCGCATATCAGGGATGATAGTAATGGTGAAGAAATACTCACGT
>CAYULK010000032.1:0-17625 GCA_964445625.1 uncultured Calditrichota bacterium | reverse complement strand
TTATGGTATTCCACGGTACCGGTTGCCGTTAGAAATCATCGATTACGAAGTGGAAATGATTAAAAACTTCGGTGTGGAAATAGAAACAGGAACGACGCTGGGCAAAGAAATTTCAATTGCCGGATTGAAAGAACAGGGATATTCAAAAATTCTTGTTGCCACGGGTGCGCAGCAGAGTATTGCTTTGGGGCTGCCCGGTGAGGAAAAAGAAGGTGTTAATTGTGCACTGGACTTCCTTGAGGCTATTTCTAATGGAGAGAAACCCGGGGTTGGAAACAAAGTAGGTGTCATAGGCGGTGGATTCAGTGCGATCGATGTGGCCCGCAGCTGCAGGCGTCTGGGGGCGGAAGAAGTTTATCTGCTTTATCGCCGTACCCGGGATGAAATGCCGGCCACAGGGGAAGAAGTCAATGAAGCGGAGGAAGAGGGCGTCAAAATCATGTATCTGGTTTCACCTAAGGAAATCATTTCTCAGGGAGGAAAAGTAGAAGCCATCCGTATGGTCAATCACGTATTAGGCGATGCAGATTCGTCAAATCGCAGAAAACCGGTAGAAGTGGAGGGCACGGAATTCACTCTTACTGTGGATATGGTTTTCCCGGCCGTCGGTCAGAAAACAGAGAGCGGTGGTAGCACTGAGTTAGAGCAATTAGTACAGTGGGGGAAACTAAAAAATGATCCGGTTTCCGGTTTAACGGAATTAAAAGATGTTTATGTGGCCGGGGATGCTGCCACAGGTGCGATAGATATTATTGCCGCTGTAGCCAGTGGGCGAAGGGCGGCGATCGCAATTGATGAGGCCTTAGCCGGAGACGCTGCACAATTAGAGCCCTTCAATGAGCAGCATCAGGTGGATGTGGACGACGTGCTGCAACGAACCGGCAGCGTACGCCGGCAGGTCAGTCAAAAAATTCATGTTAGAAAAGCGGCTGATCGTGTCCGGGATTTTGAACCATACGTCCGGACTTTAACAGAAGAAGAGGCCGAAAAAGAGGCCGGCCGTTGTCTAAACTGTGGCTGTGGTGAAGGCTGTCTGCTGTGCGTCGAACTCTGTAACGCTTTCGCTATTGAAAAAGCAGGTACACATCCCTGGATTGACGACGGCGAATGCGTGGGTTGCGGAACCTGTGTATGGCGTTGCCCTAATGATAATATTGAAATGGTTCGGGAATGAGTGATCTGAATAATTCAGATTGTGCATAAACACGTAGTAAAAACAATCCACGGATTTCACTGATTTGCACGGATTAAAACTAAAATAATAATAATTTTTAAATTAATTCCGTGTTAATTCGTGTAATTCGTGGACTTCATTTCTTTGATTGCAGCATTGCTGCGCTATGAATATGTCGGACTAATTTTAAGATAAGGAAAATAAATGGATAAGGTAAAAGTAGGAATTGTTGGATCGCAGTTTGCTGCCATGTTACATGCTGAATCGTATAAACGCTGTCTGCCTGCTCATGTGGTAGCAGTAGCTGCTATTGACAATCTGAATGATTTTGGCAGAAAATATAATATTCCCAACCGATATGATGATTACCGGAAAATGTTTGAAAAAGAAGAACTGGATATTGTCAGTACCTGTGTTCCGAATTTTTTACATAAAGAAATTGTTTTGGCTGCGGTGGATGCCGGAATAAAAAATATCATCTGTGAAAAACCCCTGGCCACCTCCGTTGCAGATGGTCAGGAAATGATAGATGCCTGCAAAAAGAACGTTGCAAGACTAATGTACGCCGAGGATTGGATATTCGCTCCGGCCCTGATCCGGGCTAAAGAAATTGTTGATGAAGGGGGCATTGGAAAGCTACTTTATGTAAAAGCTAAGGAAACCCATAATGGTTCCCATTCCATTTTTGCCCAGAAAAAAGAATATTGTGGTGGTGGGGCGATGATTCACCTGGGTATTCATCCTGTGGGTTTCATCCCATATATTGCCGGTAGCGAAATCACCGAAATCATGGGTTTGAAAACAAACGGTGGTGCTAGCAATTTGCTGCATCATAATTATACCGGTGAAGATTGGGCTGCTGCACTGGTTACTCTTGGAAACGGTGTGCGTGGTTTTGTTGAGGGCAATTACATCACCTGCGGCGGTATGGATGATAAAATCGAGATTTATGGCTCAGAGGGCAATATTCATGTAGATCTGACCAAGGGTTCTCCTTTACATGTTTATAGCCGTCCGGGTTATGGTTATGCTGTCGAAAAAGCGGATTTTACACACGGCTGGACCCAACCTGCGGTGGATGAATTTATGTCTTTGGGCTATGTGAATGAGATCAATCATTTTGTCGGCTGTGTTATAAATGATAAAGCACCACAGGCAGGAACAACGGGAGAAGATGGCTTGAGTGCATTAAAAACTGTATTTGCCATCTACGAATCGGCCGAAAAGGCTAAACTAATTAGGCTGTAGGCTTTAGGATTTTAGACTATAGGTGATAATTTGCGGGATCATAAGAAACTGAGGGCGTTTGAGTTAGCTGATGAATTGGCAATTATGATCTATCAAGTAACCAGAGATTTTCCAAAACAGGAAATATATGGATTAACTGCACAGATGAGAAGAGCAGCAGTTTCTGTTCCATCGAACATCGTTGAAGGGTGTGCAAGAAATAGCCAGAGCGAATATGTTTATTTTCTTTCTATCGCTTTTGGATCTTTACGGGAATTGCATTATCAGTTTAATCTGGCTAATCGACTGGGATTTTTAAAAAAATATGATGTATCTAAGTATGACTCAAAACTTGAAGAAGCTGAGAAGGTCTTAGGCGCTTTGATCAGATCATTCCGTAAGTCTTAAAAACCTATAGCCAACAGCCTAAACACCTTAATAGTTACAATTGAAAAATGGGGGAAAGAGTGAAGAAAAACATAGATCGGCTTGAGGCCACACACCTGCCGGTAACGGTCGCAGGAATCGACTTTCACAACCCATTTTGTGTCGGATCCGGACCGACGGTTAAGACAGTGGATATGATAAAAAAAATAGATGAAGCCGGTTGGGGGGGCGCTTTTATCAAATTAACCATCGATCCTGAACCATATATAACCAGAGAGCCTCGTTATCGCTGGTGGAAAAAGCATAAAATGCACACATTTACACTTGAAAAACGAATTAAACTGGATGAAGCGCTGCGGATTTGCGAAGACGGTAAAAATATTGCTAAAACAACAAAGATTTTCAGCAATATTACATATGATGGTAATGATGGTTTAGAGGGTTGGGTGCGGATGGCCAGGGCCTTTGAAGATGCCGGCGCAGATGGCAATGAACTGAATATGTGCTGTCCTAATATGTCATTTAATGTGGAAGTAACCGGGGAAGTAATTGATAAATGTACAGGTGCATCAATGGGAAAAAATCCCAAACTGGTAACTGAAGTAGTGAAAGCGATAAAAGCGGAATCAAAAATTCCGCTTTTTGTCAAATTGACGCCTGAAGCAGGAAACATTGCCCAGGTGGCAAAAGCAGCGTATGAAGCCGGTGTGGATGTTGTGTCTTCCGTTGGTAATCGCCTGGGTATGCCGCCCATTGCTGATATTGAAGATCCTCTTCAAAGTTCGATACGGCTGCAGAAAGATCCGTCGATTACAGATCTTACCGGTCCCTGGCTTAAGCCACTTGCTTTGCGGGATGTGTATGAAATAAGAAAGTTGAATGGACCGGAAGGGGCAATCTGCGGTTATGGTGGTATATCAAAGTGGAAAGACTTTGTAGAAATGATATTGGTAGGCGCTGACCTGGTTGGGATGTGCACCGAAACATTGATCACTGGATATGATTATTTACATCGGGAAGTGTCCAGACTGAAAGAATATTTGGTCCGGCATAATTATAAACACCCCGGGGAAATGCGGGATCTTCTTGTGCCAAAAATGAAGACTGCTCAGGCAATAGAAATTGAACATGCGGTCGCATTTGTGAAAGAGGAAAACTGCGTGGGCTGTGAATTGTGTATACCAATCGGACACTGCTATGCAATTGAAATGATCAAAGGTCAGGGATGGGCGGAAAAAAACAATAAAGGGATTGTCGCAAAAGTGGATCCATATAATTGTACGGGCTGCTCTACCTGCTTTGATGTTTGTCCTACAGATTGTTTTGTATGGAAACCGGTCCCCAAGGATCGAGTGAATATACCCGTATAGAAGAATATACAATGACTTGAAAACCTTAGGTTTTCAAGTCATTGTAAAATCGAAGAAAGTTTCCTATTTTCCATGAATGAGCGAGCATATATATAAGCGCCAAAATAAGACTTTATTATCGTATCATTTGGTATTCCATTGAGAATCATGTCAACCATATTTATTTTTTCCGTGATTACCCTTGAAGCAATCTATGACACAGTGATGAGTATTAATCTTAAAGGGCCGTTTTTTCTGACACAGCTGATCTCCAATAAAATGATTGAATATAAAAAGAAAAATCCCCGAAAATTCCCGGGAAAACATTTTTATCAATTAGCCTTGAAATTATCCGGTGCTGTTCAGGCCTCTAGCTGGACTGCTGTACCTGGCGAATTAGGGTATATATATTCATTTAACGGCCCACATTCGCTATTTGCTGATACCATACGAACCCTGCGTGTCCTATATCTTACCGATTAGGTCATTTGCTTATGGGTGATATGGATCAAAGAATCAGTTTGTTAAGAAGATTGCTGATGCATGCGGGAACCACCGCACGATATAATGTCTATTTCGGGAAAGGCAGAGATGGCTATGACGTGCCCGGACGCGTGGTGCACGAATCGATTTCTGAGATTGGGAAAATATCTGGAGGATCGTGATCAGAATAATTCCAAACGCTATTTTCAGGCCGGTCTGACGATTGCGCATAGTCTTTTTAAGGAACCCTATTTGTCTGCTGATCCAAAGCATCAGGGATTGATACTACATTCGGTGTATCATCAACCAAACCACTGGGATCATGTACCGAAAGGTAAATCTGTTGCCTGTGGTGAAGCAACAATGTGGGGCGATTATCATGCTCGTGAACTAGCTCTGTATTCTATGCTTAATTATCGCAACTCAACTATCGATTGAGAATAGGAAATCGAGTCATACTAAGTGTCCAGTAGTGAATAAGTCAAGATAAATAAATAAGTTATCCATTAGAGTATAGAAACGGGAGCAAGAGATATCTGTGTCTGAGATAAAAATCTCTCAAAACTTTGTATCCACATGATTACGACCAAATCCTGGCCGTTGAAAACAGCTGTCTAAAAATTCTCGGCAAAAGGTGTAAAGAGCATCACCGTATGGTGGCAGAAATTGATGCATGTAACAGAATTAATATAGTATTGAATGTTTTAAGACTTACTAATATCAACTTATAAATCCGAAATATTTACCCTGATTCCGGAAATGAAGTATTTTGACTTTTCTATATATTTTTATTAAATTTGCACGCTGAAATATAATAGATTTTGGAACAAAAAAAGCGACACTTTGTACAAATCAAAATGCGAAAACTCTTAGCCATATTTTTCTTTATAGCAGGATTCGTTTTAATCATTCTCCTGTTATTACCAATTCTATTATCTGTATTTGGTCTGGATAAAACAATTGCTGATTATATTGTCAGCAAATTTACTCAAAATGAAGAAAGAATTATTAAGTTTGGTGAAATAGATGTCGGCTACTATAGTATAAAAATTGATGATATTCAATTTATCAGTCAGACTGCGGGAGTTAATCTGTTGATCAGGGGTATGGAATTTGATTACCGTGTTTTTGATTTACTGCAAAATATTAAAACACCCCATAAGGCCATTAACCGTATCTATTTTATAGAACCTAAAATTATTTTTCAGGAAAGTTCAGAACCACAAATACAAACATCTGCAGAAAATGATACTTCCCGTTTAAAAATATCAGAATTTGTTGATCAGTTCGAAAACATTGACCGGATCCATCTTAAAGAAGGCCAGATTCTTATAAAAAGAGCGAGTGGTGAGGTTCTGGTGCTGGCTAAAAATCTGGACGGATGGGTAAACGCGATAGATTTTCGGAATGTTCGCATCAACGCCTTTGGTGATCTGCTTTATGGCACAGATAAGAATTTCAATCTCGAGTGTACTCTGAATCCTCTTGACCAGGAATTCGATGCCGTGGTTGGCTTTAAAGATTTTAATATGCGCAATTTTCGGCGGATTGAAGAGGGTGATAATTTTAATATCAGCAGTGGACTATTGAACGGTCAACTGGAAATCACAGGTACTAAATTTGAGATGGACAGTCTGGTGACAAACGGAAAATTATTAATAAGTGACCTCACCGCCAGATTATATGATCTAAACTTCGCAAATGTAAATATTCCGCTTGAGTTCACTGACAACAGTATGAAAATCAAAAATGGGCAAGGGGTTATAGATAGTACTTACTTTACTATTAATGGTCTGGTTAAAAATATCTTTTATCCTGAAATAACCGGTAAAATAAAATCGGATAAATTAAGGTTGAATTCCTTTGCCTCTTACGTTGATACGAGTATATTTGGAGATTTGTCTTTTAAAACAGATGCCAGTTTCAAACTGTCTCCGGACTCATATCATATTGACTCTGAAATATCATCCGATTATCTGACTCTGCAGGATCAGGATTTTAACAATACAAAGATAAATTTGTGTATCCATGATGGTATCCTGACAGTGCCCAAAATGCGTGTAGAAACTCTGGGATTTAATATCTATGGAAATGCAAAAATAGATTTGATCAAGGGTGATTATACAGCTTCAGTTAGTTCTGCCCGGGATGTTGGCTACTATGTCTTTATGGATAAAATTTCCGGCGGCCACCAGTTAGCCAACCTGAATATCAGGGGTAATATACCGGAGAAATCATTAGATGGCGTTTGGGCGTATCAGATTGAAGATGAGTCTGATACTATATTCGCGGTATCAGGTATAACCGAACTTAAAGATGCACTTTTTGATTTTAAGGCTACTAGTTCAACGTCTCCTGATTTTACTTTTTCAGCACAGGTATCGGATATATTTGGTACTCCCACAATCGAGTATGGTTATGTTAAAGGCTTGCCGTATGAGGCTTTTACCTCCAGAAAATGGCTCATAGACTTTGCCCGAAATAATATCATCGAGGGAATTATTGGCGGACCGATAAATAATCTTAATCTGCAAATTTCGATAAAAGAAAAAGGCACATCTGAAAATACTATCGCATTGACCACTAATCTATCCGGTTTATTACAAGCCGAGCGGAAAGTAAGCGGACAAATCTCGTTTGATCGTTTTATTACCGGTTATAATCTGGTTATAGGAAATAATTTTCTTAAAGGTGAATTTAATTCAAATGCATCATTGAGAGGGATGGTCGACATAAATATGGAACAGGAAGAACAAATTTCCTCCTCCATTCATCTTAATGGATTTCATCTGGCAAAAATATTTAACGACAGTACGATGGATAATCAGGGAGAATTGTTCGGCATCATAGAAATCGATGGTACATTGGATAATCCCCAATTTTCAGCCGATCTACGGGCGGAGAAATTTATCATTAATGATATTGGATATTATACATTTTTACTTGCTGCATCCGCCGATACAAGTCATATTCAGATTGATACTATGCAGATATCACTGAATAATGCGCCAATTCTATCCGGCGCATTAAATATTGATCTGGAAGAAAAGACTATTATGGCTGAGGCTAAAGGTAATGAAATCGATGCGGATTATATTTTTCGTACCCTGTTTCGTCAGCAGGATTTGATAACCGGTTATGGCGACTATCACTTTTCAATTAACGGACCATTACGTTCTCCCAAAATTACCAGTGAGATACAAATCAATAATGGTGAATTCAATGATATTCCGTTTGACAACGTAAGTTTTTCTGTAAATGATTCATTGGCAGATAATACCAGCTTTTTCGATTATGAAAATCATCTGATAAATATTAGTGATTTTATTATGATCAAGGGTGGTTTATATCATTTTGAAGGAAGAGGCAATTTGCCGATTTATAAAGATGGTGAAATTGATCTTGAAATGAAGTTTGATGGAGATTTTTTCTCATTTCTGCCCCAAATAGATCGTGTTTTTACCGATGGTGCGTGTTTCTCAACCATCGAATTAGCAATTAGCGGAACCCCTAACCGGATTCAAATAAAAAGTGGATATGTAGAATTTGATCGTGGTGAATTATGGCTTACGGATGTTGTCGATCATGTTGAAAATATGAGTGGCCGGATTGAGTTTGTTGAGGGATCTAATGAAGTAAATATTAAAAATATATATGGTGAGGTTGATGGAAAATCTCTGGTTATAAATACGGTTCGTAATGCGGTTACAAGTGATGGAACCGAACTGGAAAACTGGTATTTCAAAGATATTGATCTCGACTTTGGTATCCTGGAGATAAATACACCCGACGGTGGGGTAAGTGTTGAAATCGTTGGGTTTATGATTGATGGTGAGCGAGGTGATATTGCGATATCCGGTCGGGAGGAGGATGAAAAATTTTATTTTGCCGGCCCGGTCAGAAAACCGCATGGCTGGGGTAGTGCCACGATATCCAATACACAGTTTACTTTTCCATTTATTTCAGATGGTGATGGAGAACTCAGTCCCGCCGTAGAGTTTCTTACCACAGTCCACTGGGATGTAATGGTAAATGTCGGGCAGGATGTTGATTATGTACGTAAGATCCCCGCATTTCTGGGGGCAGTTAACGCGGAGGTCGGAATTGATCCGCGCAGTGAAGGGCTCAGAATAGTCGGGGTGATAAAAGATAAAACACTCAAGCCATATGGTGGATTGCATTCCTCAAAAGGGCGTATTGATTATTTGGATTTAAATTTCCGGGTTGAAAATTTTGGGGTACTATTTAAGAGCTCTGAGGATCTTCCTGAAGTTTATGGCCGGGCCTGGACCAGTGTAAGGGATTCAGTCGGAGCAATTCCCAAAACCATTTACCTCGAATTATATGCGCAGAATCCGGAAACAGGACAGGAATCAATGCGCTCGCGGTGGGAAGATTTTCGTTTTCGCCTGGTCTCTGCCGATCCGACAGTCGGAGAAACTCAGGAACAGGTATTGGCCTATATGGGCTATTCAGTAGATAATTTTACAGAAAAAGCATCTGAAGTTGGTGGTGCAGTTACTGATAATTACATTATAAGACCACTACTCCGCCCGCTGGAGCGAAATCTTGAGAGATATCTTGGTATCGATTTTATCAGGATTAACGCCGGGCTGGTAAAAAATCTGTTTGCAGCCGGATTTAACAGCACTCCTGCACCAGGTACTTTTAATAATGGTTTGCAGTACAATAATTCGTTACAGCCGTATGCATTGCTGCTGCAAAGTTCTGAACTCACGGTTGGTAAGTATTTGTCACAGGATTTATACCTTTTTTATACCGGCCAGATAGTTGCATCAGGCATTGACAGTGAAAACCGGTTTAATTTCAACCATGCCGTCGGACTTGAATATCGTTTTTTACAGAACCTTTTAGTCGAATTTGAGTATTATAGAGAGGCGTTTCAAAATTATCAAATATATACAGATAAATCATATTTAGAAGATTTTAAGATCAGGTTAAGGCATTCGTTCGCATTCTAATTGGAGGAATACGGTGTTCAGACGCGCAACTAGTTTATTATTCGTACTTTTTCTTGTTGCCAATATTCAGGCGCAGGTGACAAAGATTAAAATCGCATCTATTGCTATTGAGGGTAATCGAACGGCCGAAGCCAGCAGTATCAGATTGAATTCAGGTTTAATGGTGGGTGATGAAGTCAACCGTGAAGATTTACAAAAAGCTGTTAAAAATTTGTGGTCTCTGGGTCTTTTCTCTGATATAAAAATTTATGTAGCTAATCAGGGTGTGGATGGAATTGATTTGTTGCTCAAGGTAAAGGAGTATTCCCGGTTGAATAAGGTTATACTCGAAGGTAATGATGAGATTGATAGCGATGATATTGAAAAGGAGATACTGGTATATAAAGGCATGAAGGTATCTGCCTACAAGATCTCTAAAATCAGACAAACTATAAAAAATATGTATCTTGAAGAAGGCTATCTGCTGGCTGAAATTAAAATTGATACAGTTGCAGTCAGTGCAGGAATCGTCAATCTCGATATTATCATCAATGAGGGGGAAGAAGTACAGGTCGAGAAAATTACTTTCCAGGGCAATCTTGCAATTGATGACGATGATTTACGCGGAGCCATGGATGAGATTAGTGAAAATACCTGGTGGCGTTCTGCCGATTTTAATCACGAAAAGTATGAGGCAGATCTTGAACTGGTTCTGGCATACTACCGTGAGCAAGGCTATCGGGATGCAGAAATCCTCAGCGATTCTCTGTCTTACAGTGAAGACAATAAAGAGATGTTTATCGAAATCCGGGTTTACGAAGGTGAAAAGTATTATTTTGGTGACATCAGTTTTAAAGGAAATACAATATTTACCGAACAGGAACTGGCTTATATCCTCGGCATCAATACCGGCGATTCATATAACCAGAAGAAATATAATGAAGGTATTACCGAACACCTGCAGAAAGAATATTATAATCAGGGTTATTTGTTCGCACAGATCAATCCAAAGGAAATACCGGTGGGTATGGATACATTGGATGTCACATTTAATATCGTTGAAGGAAATGTTGTCTCGGTAAAAGAAATCAACATTATCGGGAACACAAAAACCCATGAAAAGGTGATCAGGCGTGAATTTAAACTGCAACCGGGGGATGTGTTTAACAGCGCCAGACTTGAGAGATCTATCCGCGATATTACTATTTTGAATTATTTCAGCAATGTTATGCCAAATGTTCTGTTGATTAACAATGATACCAAACATGTGAACCTGGAAGTAACGGTTGAGGAAAAATCAACAGATATGGCCAATATGTCAGCAGGATACAGCCAGCGTGACGGATTGATCGGCAGCATAGGCCTGGCATTCAATAATTTTTCTCTCGCCCATCCGTTCAGTGGCGGAGACGGACAAAGACTGACATTTGACTGGCAGTTTGGGTCATTTTACCGATCTCTTTCAATAGGTTTTACAGAACCCTGGGTATTCAATACACCAACCCTTGTCGGATTTTCTGTTTTTAATACCAGAACCGGTGGTGGATATTATCCCTGGGATAGTGATAATATTGGTTTAACATTTCGCATAGGTCGCAGGTTTCGCTGGCCGGATAACTTCTTTCGCGGCGACTGGATTTTCAGGGTAGCAGAAAGTTCAATTACCAATGTCCGGGATCAGGATTTATTGCAATCGTATTACCGTTCGGGATTTACTGATATTCGGCAGATGAGCGTCACGCAAATTATTTCCCGAGACAGTCGTGATCAGCCTGAATTTCCGACACGCGGTTCAGTGTTCTCGCTGTCGACTCAGTTGTCCGGAGGTCCCCTCGGTGGTGATGCCCATTACATCAAAAATATTTTTTCTGCAGAGTGGTTTATACCGATGCCGCTGGGGTTAGTTATCTATTCAAAGAATATGTACGGTATTCTTGAAGAAATCAGACGCCAATCAACAATTCAATATGGTGAGTATTTTTATCTTGGCGGTAGCGGACTCAGTTTCTCTGAAAGTCTCAGAGGGTACGATGATGGCCGTGTCGGACCGGTTTCTCCGGCCGGAAGCCCTATTGGTGGACGATCAATCGTCAAGAATACACTCGAATTAAGGTTTCCGATCGCGCCCAATCCCACAATATTCGGTTTGCTGTTTATGGAGGCCGGAAACGTCTGGACAACTATTGGAGAAACTGATCCATTTGATCTAAAGAGATCTGTCGGCGCAGGCGTACGACTCTTTATGCCCATGCTTGGAATTATCGGTATAGATTTTGGTTATGGTTTTGATTATATCAATCAGCTTGGTCAGCGTGAGGGGCAATGGAAGGTACATTTTCAATTTGGAAAATTTTAAAATATTATTTAACTTCAACGTCTTTATATTCAACATATTATAACGCTGCTAATTTATGGAGGAGAGAGTTTTGAGAAAACCTATTATAATATTTACTTTAATTGTATTAATCTCGTCAGTATCTCTGGTATTCGGACAAATGAAAATCGGATATGTTGATTCACAAAAGATTATGGCCCAATTCCAGGAAGCCATAGATGCGCAAAATAAACTGGGTCAGATTCGTAATGAGTATCAGGCAGAATATGAAAACAAGGTTCGCGATTATCAGAAAATGGCTGAGGAGATAGACTCGCAAAGTTTGCTGTTAAGTGAAGACAAGAAAAAGGAAAAGCTCCGTTTGCTGCAAGAAAAGGCTACTGAGATTGACCAGTACAAATTTGAAAAACTAAATCCGGAAGGCGGAGAATTTTATCGTAAAAATCAGGAATTATTTAAGCCTGTTATTGATAAAATTAATCTGGTTATTCAGAAAATAGGTCGTGTCGAAGAATATGATTTTATTCTTGATGCTTCTTCCGGTACGCTTTTACATGCATTACCCAAATATGATCTGACGGAACAGGTGCTTGAAGAATTAAACAGGGGTGTAACTGATAAACAGGGTGCAAATAAATAATAATGAATCTTAATCAAATCGCTACTTTTTTAAATGGCGAGTTGGTTGGAGACCCTGATTTGGAAATTAGCGGTCTGGCAAAAATTGAAGAGGCCGGACCGGGAGAATTATCGTTTCTCGCAAATCCCAAGTATGCGAAATATCTGACATCCACCAAGGCTTCTGCTGTCCTGGTGTCCCAAGAACAACCTGATGTCCCGATATCACATATAAAAGTTGATGATCCGTATCTGGGATTTTTATTGATTTTAGAACAATTTAATCCACCCAATCTTCCAAATTTTAGTGGAATTCATACATCTGCCATTATTGATCCCGATGCAAAAATCGGAGCTAATGTAACCATTGGTCCGCTGGTATATGTTGGTAAAGATGTCAGCATCGGGCAAAAGACCATTATATTCCCCGGTTGTGTCTTATTGGACAAAGTCCAACTGGGTAGTAATTGTAAGTTATACCCAAATGTGACTATCCGGGAAGAATGTGTACTGGGAAATAATATAATCATTCATAATGGAACGGTTATAGGAAGTGATGGTTTTGGCTATGCACCGGTTGATAGCGGTTATCGTAAAATACCTCAACTGGGTATCGTTCGCATAGAAGATGAATGCGAAATCGGGTCAAATTGTGCCATTGATCGTGCATCGCTTGGTGAAACTGTGATTAAAAAGGGCTGTAAACTAGATAATCTTATTCAGATTGCGCATAATGTTGTAGTCGGTAAGAATACGGTCATTGCTGGTCAAACAGGCATATCGGGTAGCACGCGTATTGGCAAGAATGTGACTATTGCCGGACAGGTTGGTACGGTTGGGCATATTAAAATAGGGGATAATTCCATCATTGCAGCAAGAAGCGGTGTCTCCAAAGATGTACCGGAGGGAGAAGTCTGGTTTGGAGCTCCGGCACAGAAGATTATGCGCCAGAAGAAAGTTGAGGCCAGTTTGCGACATCTTCCGGAAATGACAAAAAGAGTGCATCAGCTTGAGCGTACTATTATTGATCTGGAGGAAAAAATACGAAAAATGAGCGGGGAGAATGAAAGATAAACAGCAAACAGTAAAAAAAGCAATTTCATATCAGGGTCGTGGCCTGCATACTGGAAATGATACTATTATAACATTTAAACCTGCGCCGGAAAATTACGGAATTCGTTTTGTGCGGGTTGACCTGGATGATCAGCCGGAGATTCCCGCGGTAGTTGAAAATGTAATACAAAACACTTCGATTGACAGCCTCCGGGGAACGACAATTGCAGTGAATGGTGCAGAAGTACATACCATCGAACATGTGCTGGCTGCAGCAGTTGGTTTGCAAATTGATAATCTGCGTATCGAGATTAATGCTAATGAACCTCCGATTGGTGACGGCAGTTCCATGCCTTTTGTCAATAAGCTTATTGAGGCAGGTATTGAAGAACAGAACGAACTAAAAGATTATGTCGTTATCGAAGAACCATTATCATACCGCGATGAGAAGAGGGGCATAGAACTTGTTGCACTGGCAACTGATGATTACCGTGTAACTGTAATGATCGACTATAAAAACCCTGCTCTGGGCAGCCAGCACACCGGTTTGTTTTCTTTAGAAAAAGAATTCGTCACTGAATTTGCTCCGGCGCGTACCTTTTGCTTCCTGCATGAGATCGAATCTCTTCTGGATCAGGGCTTGATAAAAGGTGGTGATATAGATTCGGCTATCGTTATCGTCGATCGTGAATTAAGCAAATCGGAAATAAATGATATCAAAAGAAAACTGGGTATATCCAGTGAAGTAAAACTTGGAGAAAGCGGGGGAATTTTAAACGATAAACCCCTGCGATTTAAAAATGAACCCTGTCGCCATAAATTGTTGGATGTCATCGGTGATCTGGCATTGGTCGGCGCACCAATAAAAGCGCAGATACTGGCTGCCAGACCCGGACATCAGAGTAATATAGAATTTGCCCGTATGATCAGGGCGTTGTATAAAAAACAGAAGATCACCAAAAGATACAAAGACGTTTCCACCAAGGGTATTATCTTTGATACCAATGCCATTAAAAATATTCTACCGCATCGTTACCCGTTCCTGTTGGTCGACGCGATCATCGAATTTGAGCCTGAAAAACGCATAGTCGGTATTAAAAATGTTACTTCTAATGAACCACAGTTTACGGGCCATTTTCCAGGACGTCCTATTATGCCGGGAGTACTTATTGTGGAAGCTATGGCACAAACCGGTGGCATATTATTGCTGAAAGATGATGATGAAGTTGAGACCAGACTGGTTGTTTTTATGTCACTTGATAATGTGAAATTCAGGAAGCAGGTTGTGCCGGGTGATCAGCTGGTGATGGAATTGACGATGTTGAAGGCAAGGCGCAGCACTTTTAAGATGGCCGGCAAGGCTTATGTCCGGGGAGAAGTAGTCTGTGAGGCCGAAATGCTGGCCGCTGTCGTTGAAAAATAGGTAAAAGGGGATCCTTGTGTCAGAAATTCACCAAACTGCCATTGTCAGCGGTGACACCACAATTGGCAACGATGTTGAGATAGGACCATTTTCGATTGTCGAAGATGACGTTATTATTGGAAAAGGAACCCGGATTGGGTCAAATGTATTAATTGCTTCGGGAACCCGTCTTGGTAATGATTGCCGTATCTTCAACGGCGCCGTACTTGGCACGGTACCACAGGATTTAAAGTTTGGTGGTGAAAGAACTACCCTGGAAATTGGAAATAATACAACCATTCGTGAATTTGCCACTCTTAATCGTGGTACGACGGATCATATGAAGACTGTTGTCGGTGATAATTGTTTATTAATGGCATATTCTCATGTAGCCCATGATTGCATTCTTGGTGATAATGTGATTTTAGCGAATAGTGTTAATATGGCGGGACATGTTACTATTGAGGATTTTGTTGGTGTTGGGGGATTAACCCCGATCCACCAGTTTGTCCGGATTGGTAAACATACCTTTATCGGTGGCGCACTGAAGGTAAGAAAGGATGTTCCTCCGTTTATACTTGCCGTCGATGATCCGATGCGCTATGGCGGATTAAACAGCATCGGATTGAAACGCCGTGGCTTTAGTGAATCAACAATTGGCACTCTTAAGAAAGCATATAAAATTATCTATCGCTCCAGGCTTTTATTGGCTGACGCATTAAAAAAAGTCGAAGATGAACTTGAGCAGATAGACGAAATCAAATATCTGGTTTCATTCTTCCGGAACTCTGAACGTGGTGTCATCCGCAGATTTACATCCATTTAGTCTACCGATTCGTTTCAGGATTATTCCATATTATAAATACCCCGGCGATATTAATATGCGTCTGGATAATTATTTTGCCGGTATTGCGAAGGAAAAATTTGATCCGGTATTAAGATTTTATGGCTGGAAACCGTTCTGTGTGTCTGTTGGATGTCATCAGAATCAGAATGTACTCAAGTTGGATAGAATAAGAGAGGATGGTTATGATATCGTGCGCAGGCCAACCGGGGGTCGGGCCATATTCCATGCACAGGAACTGACATATAGTATCGTCATGCCGGCATCTGCTATGACACATCGAAAATTATATGCCTTTTCTCATCAACTGATCGCTGCCGCCCTGATTGAACTGGGCTATGATGTTACACTCACATCCGGAATTGAGAAATTGCCCCGTATTTCTCAAACAGCACAGGACTTTCCCTGTTTTACAAAATCAGCTGAAACAGAGATCCAATTTCAGAGGAAAAAAGTAGCCGGGAGCGCGCAAAAATTATTTAAATCAACTATATTACAGCATGGATCTATCTTAATAGGAACAAACCATAAACTATTGCATCGGTATTTTGATACAGATGAAGAACAGTTGAATAATATAAAAAAAGAGATTGAGAATAAAACGATTTGCCTGTCCGAAATAAAAAAAGACGACATAACTCCTGAAAAAATAATGACAACGGTAGTAAAACAGCTTGAATCTGTTGAATCTATTTCTGTATATTTCCAAGAATTATGTAAACGGGAAATTACAGAATCAAAAGCATATGAAATATCACTATAACGGCGTAATTGGTCACCTTATATTTCTGATCGCTGTGTTTATATCAATTTTAAGCAGCCGGGCAGAAGCTCAGGATAATTTAGAGAATATTATCCGTGATATGTTGAAAAATGACTATCCGGTTACCTATATTCAGAGTTATATGCAGCCATTTGCTACTGCCTTCGGGACTACTGTGATCAGCGGAATTTATCACAGGGCTTATGCCAAAGAATTTCCGCATGGTGACATTGGCATTAAAGTCATCAGGATGCATATTCCGGATCATGATCAATTCTTTATTTATGAAAATGAGAAAGTACCGACCGTATTTGGACCGGTGACAAATGATTCTTCATATGTAACCGGTACGGGACTAATAAAATATACATTGCCGATATATCAGCTGAATTTCGGTATGTTTTCCGGATTTGAGGTGATGATTCGTGGCAATAAATATAACATACCGGAAATAGGTAGTATGGAATTCTGGGGTTTGGGCGTGCGATATGGCATGTCTGATATTATACCAATGACAATAATTCCTCTGGATATGAGTGTCCAGGTAATCTATCATACCTATAGTCTGGGGGATTGGCTAAATTCCGGCGCGTTTGCCATGAATCTGCAAACATCGACAGATCTGGAAGTCATTCCGGTTACTATTTTCGGCGGTATAGGCTATGAAAGCACATCTCTGAAACTGAGTACAGATAAGATTCCGGAAATAGGATCATCTGCCGTTGGAGACATCTCCATCAATGGGAAGAATAAGTTACGCGCAACTATAGGAGCCGGTGTCACATTATTACTATTCAATATTCATGCAGAATTTAATTATGGAGAATATAATTCTGTGGCCGGCGGCGCCATGTTCGTGTTTTAGTGAAATTTTACTAACTATGAAAAATATTTTATTACTTGGATCCACGGGCTCTATAGGCAAAAGTACTCTTGATGTCGTATCTCAGAATCCGGATGAATTTAAAGTACGTACTCTGGTTACAAATACAAATATCAGCCTGCTTGCAGATCAGATAACCCGGTATC
>CAYULK010000031.1:0-17793 GCA_964445625.1 uncultured Calditrichota bacterium | reverse complement strand
GGGGTTACGACAAAACCGGCGTTCTCCCCCTTTTCAACATCCAATATCCAACACTCAAATCCAATTTCCAAGGGTAAGACAAACTATTTCCCCTTCTTCTTTTTAGCCGTTTCGATACTCGTAAACAGGATGGCAACCGGTTCATCTGTCTCCTGCAAAAGCGGAGTCAGCTGATATGCAGGCTTGATCATTTTTGCTTTCGTAATGATCTTTAACCATATCTCTGTTTCCCGAAGTTCTTTGAGCGCAACCTTGAGCTTATGAATAAAATCAGCCGTAGATTCTGCGCTTTGCGCCTCTCCGTAGTTTGGAGCTGGAGAGGTACCACTCCTCAAAACTTGCGAAGATACATGTTTGCCAGCTTTCGTATCACGCAAAGCTTCAGAAAGTTTGATAATCCTGACAGTATAATCAATCAAACGCTCTTGCAAATTATATTTTCTTTCCCTGGACATTGGATTTGAGTGTTGGATATTGGATATTCAGTTCCTGTTGCTGTTTTCATAACTTTTCATAAAACTTTTGACACTACCGTTTGTCGGGCATTATGATAGTACCGCTATTGTTTTCAATTGCGTTCAGCACATTATCGATAGACGTGATAATTACTTTTTTACCGCCATTGCGGATAAAATTTATGGCAGCTGATACCTTCGGTCCCATACTGCCCTTTGGAAACTGGCCCTGATTCAGGTAAGATTCAATTTCACCTACAGTTACCGTCTCAAGATCTATCTGTTCGGGTTTATTAAAATTGATAGCAACATGATCCACCCCGGTCAGTATAATCAATTCATCTGCCTCGATATCATTTGCCAGAACAGCGGAAGCCAGATCCTTGTCAATAACGCCATCAGCTCCCTCAAGCCATCCGGATGCTTCTTTGTATACCGGGATCCCGCCCCCACCGGCTGCAATAACGACGACTCCATTGTCCACCAGTAATTTAATAATATCTTTCTCGACGATTGCTTTTGGTATCGGCGAAGGAACAACCCGGCGGAAACCACGTCCGGGATCTTCCTTTAATATCCAGCCCCGTGTTTCTTCAAGTTCCTTAACCTGTTCTTCTTTAAAAAATGGTCCGACGAATTTCGTTGGATTTAAAATGGAAGGATCATCTTTGTCAACATAAACCTGAGTTAAAATAGTGGCAATCGGGTTTTGAATATTTCTCTCATTCAGTTTATTTTGCAGGCATTGTTCAATCATATATCCCATGCCGCCTTCAAGATCAGCAACAATTACACCCAGCGGCAGTGGTGGTACCAGGTGTCGACTTTCCTCAACGCGGATCAGGGCATTACCCACCTGAGGTCCGTTACCGTGAGTTATTACAACCCGGTCACCGCGCTTTATAAATTCAACAACACTTAACAGGCTGCGTCGGGTATTCGCAAATTGCTGGGCAATATCACCTTCCTCAAATTCTCTGGTTATCGCGTTTCCGCCCAACGCAACAACAACTGTTTTTTGCTTCCGGCGCATTTTTACTCCGCTGCCTGTTAAATAAAGTAAAAATATGTACGTTCCCAGGACCAACTTGGAAACGATGATAGTAGGTGGAAATTTACATATTTACAATATTTTTTTCAAGGCATCTATCAGCTTCGGACGACCGATCTCCTCAAGTTCATAATACACTCTCACGGCCGGCTTTTTGATGTTTATTATTTTGCGTAAATCAATTGGCGTCCCTATAATCACCAGATCGGCATCTGATGCATTAATGGTATCTTCCAGATCCTTGACCTGTTGATCTCCGTACCCCATAGCGGGGAGAAGTGTGCCAATTTCCGGATACTTTTCAAATGTCTCAGTGATTGTACCTACCGTAAATGGCCTGGGATCAACAAGTTCAGCAGCGCCGAATTTTTCCGCAGCAACAATACCGGCACCATATGCCATATCACCATGTGTCAGGGTTGGTCCATCTTCAACGACAAGAACACGTTTGCCAAGAATCTGTTCATATTCGTCGACAAAAATTGGTGATGCGCCTTCGATTATAATTGCCTCCGGATTCACCTTACGGATATTTTCCCGCAGTTCAATTATATTCTCAGAATCAGCAGTGTCTATTTTATTTATAACTACTGCATCAGCCATTCTTAAATTGGCTTCTCCCGGATAATAATACAACTCATCCCCCGTACGATGCGGATCAGCAACCACGATATGTACATCCGGCTTGTAAAAAGGGAGGTCATTATTCCCACCATCCCATAATATGATATCTGCTTCTTTCTCGGCCTCTCTTAAAATGGCCTCATAATCAACCCCGGCATAGATTATCGTACCGGTTATGATATGTGGTTCATACTCTTCACGTTCTTCGATTGAACATTTGTGTTTATCAAGATCTTCAAGCGATGCAAATCGTTGTACTTTTTGATCAAGTAAATTACCATAGGGCATCGGGTGCCGGATGGCAGCTACTTTTTTACCGGCTTCTTTAAGCAGGCGGCTGACGTATCTGGTGGTCTGGCTTTTACCACACCCGGTCCTGACCGCACAAATTGAAACCACAGGTTTCGTGCTTTCTATCAGCGTATGATTAGGGCCTAAGAGTTTAAAATCGGCGCCTGCCGCATTCACCATTGCCGAACGACTCATCACATAATCATAAGGGACGTCACTATATGAAAATACTACTTCATCTGCACTAAATTCTTTGATCAGTGTGGGAAGTTCTTCTTCCGGATAAATTTTTATACCATTCGGATATAAACTTCCTGCGAGCTCGGCCGGATATTCACGACCATCAATATTCGGTATCTGCGTGGCTGTAAATGCAACAACTTCATAATTTTCATTACCACGAAAGAAGGTATTAAAATTATGAAAATCTCTGCCGGCAGCACCCATAATTATTACTTTTATCTTTGCCATGATTCCTCCTGAGTGATTATTCTTCTTCCATAAATGGATATGACCAGTCTTCTGGCGGTACAAGCGTTTCTTTTAGTGTGCGCACAGTCATCCAGCGGAGCAGATTCATAGCACTGCCTGCTTTGTCATTTGTCCCGGATGCTCTTCCGCCACCAAAGGGCTGTTGTCCGACGACAGCACCCGTTGGTTTATCGTTAAAATAAAAATTCCCTGCTGCATTGCGCAGTCGATCCGACATCTGAGCCAGCGCATAGCGATCCTGTGCCCATATAGCTCCGGTCAGGGCATATGGAGATGTTATATCACATAAATCCAGGGTTTCATCCAACTTGTCATCATCGTAGACATAAATCGTAATGACGGGCCCAAATATCTCATCTTCCATAGTTTTAAATCTGGGATTCGTCGTAATAATTGTTGCCGGTTCTATAAAGAATCCTTTAGAATCATCATAGTTACCACCGGTAATAAATTCTGCTTCCGGGGATTCCTTTGCATAATCGATATACTCCGTTATGCTGTTAAAAGCACTTTTGTCAATGACCGCACTCATAAAATTTGTAAAATCTTCCGGGTCACCCATTTTTATTTTATTCACTTCTGCCACATACATTTTCTTAAACTCGGCCCAGATTGATTTTGGGATATACATTCTGGAGGCAGCAGAGCATTTCTGACCCTGATACTCAAATGCACCACGAATCGTTGCCGTAACCAGAGGTTTTATTTTTGCAGATTTGTGCACAAAGATAAAATTCTTACCGCCGGTTTCGCCCACAATACGCGGATAATATTTCATCCGGGAGATATTATCACCTACGGTTTTCCACATGCTCTGAAATACCTCGGTTGAACCGGTAAAATGAATTCCGGCAAGATGTGGACTTTGCATGACCGGATTACCTACCTGACCGCCGGAACCGGGAATAAAATTTACAACACCCGGAGGCAAACCCGCTTCTTCAAGGAGTTTCATCAGGAAATATGCTGAGTAAACCGCACTCGATGCCGGTTTCCACAAAGCAACATTGCCGATTATAGCCGGCGCTGTGGGCAGATTGCCGGCAATAGAGGTGAAGTTAAAAGGTGTTACCGCAAATACAAATCCTTCCAGAGGTCTGTATTCCAGACGATTCCATACGCCTTCGGGAGAATAAGGTTGGTCAGACATAACTCCGGCCATATAGTATACATTATATCTCCAGAAATCACATAGTTCTGCTACGGCATCAATTTCGGATTGAAAAGCTGTTTTAGACTGCCCCAGTATTGTAGCCGCATTCAGAGTACTGCGCCACGGTCCGGCAAGAAGATCAGCCGCCTTTAAAAAGATCGACACCCGATGCTCCCATGACATCTCAGACCAGTCTTCTCTGGCCTCTAATGCCGCCTCAACAGCCATTTCGACTTCCTTTGCACCGGCCTTGTGATAGATGCCCAGCTTTAACTCATGATTGTGGGGAGAACGGATATCAACCGTCTGTCCTGTTTTAACTTCTTTACCGGCAATAATTAATGGTATTTCTATTTCCTGGTTTTGCAGTTCCACAATACGTTGCTTTAAAGCTACTTTTTCCGGCGAACCGGGTGCATAGGATAAAATCGGCTCGTTATCGGGTTCTGGTACCTGAAAATACGCATTACTACTCATAGATTATCCTCCATTTAGAGGTTAATAAAAGTTCTGCAAAATGGGCTAAATTCTGGACGAATAATGCTAGTTTGCATAACTCTAAGGTTGTTTACTTATTAGTTTTCCTAAAAAATAGAGTCTATAAATTTAGCATCATCATCAGCCAAAATCAACCGAAAACTAAGTGATTTATAGATAACTTATCTTACTGTTAATATTATATTTAGGGATGGTTTGTTGTATATATGCAGAAGAGTTAATAATTATGCTGTCACATTAAGGTCCTGCTTAAAAATAATGACTATTTACAACCTGATCCCTTTCATCAGATTGTGGGATAATGTGTTCATAATTTTTGTGCCAGTACAACACTGCATCTTAATTCACGCAGAATTCCCCGGGAGGCATTAATTTCCTCTAAAAAGATCAGATAGATCCCGATTCTTGCCGGACGCCCCAAATCATCCATACCATCCCAGACAAGATTAAAATGGCTTCCCGAGAACTGATTCTCTTTTAAGGTTCGTGTCAAACGTCCGCGCATATCAAATATCCTGACCCGGATGGCAGATCGCAGTTCAGGTAAACTCCCCGATATAACAGTAACATCATCTATCCCGTCATTATCCGGTGAAAAAGGATCAGGATACGCAGATATAGTTTGCCGGTATGTTATCAACTCTGAAAATATACTGTTTTTTTTACCCGGTGTTGCCCGCTGTCTGTGTACACAAGGACCCCAATTCAACCTGCTATTAGCAAATAATTCCGGATTTATTCGTTCTAAACTTGGATTGAATTGTTCATTATCCTCCAGCCAGCTATCTTCATAACGAATATATTCGAGCCAACTGCCATCCGGCCGTAGTAACCGGATTTCATCTTCCATATTATTTAAATTCAGAAATTTAGGTAAATAAACCACCAGACTATCACTGATTTCATAGTAATCCGGCAATGAATCAGTTAAAAGAATTTTAAATTGCCCGGGATCCAACATAAGAGACGAATCAATATATACCGTATCTTTATAATCACAAACAGCCCACCGATCCAGATTAACTGTTTCAGTGCCGGCATTTGTTAATTCAAGCCATTCGGGCTCATTATCAAATGTCAGAAATTTAATTTCATTTATCCTGATACTACGACTCCGATCCAGAACATGGGCCTCTCTTCCGATAGAATTATTTTCAGGATTGTCATCAGTTTCAAATAATAACTGTGCTGTGATCATATATCTTCCGGCACTTAAACCGGGAATCAATATCTCAAGTTCAAAAACATCAAAACCACCCGGGAATAAAATATTTTCATTCAGATACAATTTCTCATTAATATCATAGATTAAGTTCCGGTTGTCATCAGAAAAAAGGTAAACTGCCAGACTGTCCACAAGGGGATTGAGTCCAAAATTGTAAATTCTGATTATGACAGTGACCGGCTCATCTGAAAAAATCCGCTCAGGAAAGATCAGGGATGACTGATCAAAACCCGGATCTGTTGCCAAAGGCGATATTGAGTTGCGATAGCCGGGTGTCCCGCCGGAAATTTTACTATTTCCCCAGTTTGTGTGTATGGAACTGCTGTCCAATATAATTTTTTCATCTGAGTGACCGGGTTCATTATCAATACTGTAACGATAGGTTGATAATATTGTCCGGGTTGAATCCATAATCATCAACTTCTCAGCCTTAGAATTTGATAAACCACCGCTACCCAGTGAATTATCGCCGGTTCTAAGAACCACAATGGAATCGGGAATTATCTGGTCATATGTATTGGAATTCTCAAAATAGCTGCCATCAAGAATCAGTGCAAAACTGCGTGGTGCGATTTTAGTACCACCTTTGTGCGCTTTTAATTCATCTGTCCCGGTGCTGTCAGATAATAATAAACCGGCCACATCAAAGTAGGTATCATATGAAAGATTGTAAATCTCTATGAACTCATCATGATATTCACTCGTAGCCGGATCAAAAAGTACTTCAGTGATCGTAATCTGACCGCTAGCTAATACCGCAGATACAGATACTATTAGGTAAGTTTTCCATTGCATTGATACATCTCCTGTTTAAATACTCATCATATAAAGTATAAGCGTTCCCAAGTACAACCTGGGAACGAGGACAGCAAATAAATTGATGCAAATGCAATGCCGAAACAAATAAATGGTTGCAGATAGAGATATGAATTATACAGAATTTGAATTTTGGATTAAATTTATGCCAGGCCAAGTCTTTTTCGAATGAACCACTCAGCAGAAAGTAAAATCAGAATAATAATAAGCATGGCCATTTTATGCCATAATTCAACTGTGAGTTCCCGGCGTTCTCTTTTGGGACTCAGATCAAGATCATCCGGGAGATCTTTGGCAATATTTTCATGATAATATTTGCCATTGAATTTTTCAGACAATTGTTGCAGGAAAGTATAATTTTGATTCGTAAACATAAATTCCCTGTTTACAGGTATCACAAAGATATTTAGTGAATCGCTTCCGAGTTCAATATCATTTTTAAATGCGGTTGTTCTGATTTGGTAGTTTCCTTCTGCAAACGCCATAAAGCGTCCGCTATAGGAACCCTGTCCGTTACCGTCACCATAGATTTCAAATTTTCCACCGGGGCCGGATATTTCGGTTTGTACCACAGCGTCATCAACCGGATTAAAAGATCCATCATATACCTGGGTTACAGGAGAAATATATTCTCCCAGTTCAAATGTTTTCTTTCCGGTAGTAAGTATAACATTTTTATCTTTAGTTCCGCTTCCCAGCCAGCGAACGATATTCTTTAACAAATACGTCCAACCTTTATTATATTCTTTATCTTCAGCAAGCGAAAAATGCCATCGCCAGAAGCCGGAACCAAACATGATCATACTCTTTATTCCCGCACTTCTGTGTGAAAGCAATACCGGCATCTTTGTCTTGATCCCAGGTTGTATTGATTTAGATTCCAGCAAGACAGTAACCCCCGGTCCATATTTTATATCATAAAAAGGAAGCTGTATCGGTGGACACTTTTCCCAAAAGGTCTTGTTCCGGTTTTCACTGTCAAACACATTCAATTGTGGAAATAATTTCCCGGACATCGTTCTGGCTACCTGGGTTTGAAATGTTTGGCCGGAGTTTTTCATGCTTCTAATCGGTAAAAAACTCTTTATAAACTCAATATTTTCAGTTGTGATCCCTTCATTCATAATCATTAACACCGGCGTTTTCTGCTCTCTGAGCACTGTAAGTTCCTGCCGGTATCTGGAACCGGACGGGAAATTATAAAGTATGAGAACCTCGGCTTCATTAATAATTTTAGTGATATTATTAAAAAACGGTTGTCTGTTTCCGGAAATCACAGAAGATGAAAAATCTATTTCATCATTTTTTTCCAGCAATGATATTAAAAATTTGGTGTCAAAATCGATTGTTGATGCAATCAGACCGGTCTTAATTTTACCTTTTCTTACATTTATCGTTTTCACATATCTGTTATTCGAAACATTTTTTTCATTTTTGATTTCAGCTACTTCAATTACATATCTGTTAGTACCTGTTCTGTGAGGAGTTATTTCCAGGCTTTTGCTAATTATACTTCCGGTATTATTCAAATCTATATTTTCAGCTGCAATGATCTTGCCATTTTGCTTTATAGTCAATGTAGTATTTTTACCGACTTCTCCCCGTAACATTAGTTCCACCTGTAATTGCACAGGTTTGCCCTCAAATACGATATCATTCGATCTGACATCCATGATAATCAGATCTGTAACTTCAATTGTATCACCATAGCCGATAGTGCTAATTCGCGGCATATTGATAAGCGACAGATAAAGAGGATCATTCCCCATTGTCAGATTGCCGTCGGTCAGGATAATCAATTCATCAATTGATTTTTCTGCACTGACTATACTGGTAATTGAACGCGAGTAATCTGTCCCGCCAAATGCGGTATCGTTTTCAGCCATAACACCGGCTATTGTATCTGAATTAAAAGAATATACTCTGATATCTGCAATATCAGAGTATTTATCTGAAAATTCTGCCGCAAATTGATTTGCACGCCCGGATCTCTTCCTTCCTTCCTCCGCAATTCCCATCGAAGATGATCGATCAACGGCAATCACAATATTTTTGAGTTTATCCTGATACCAGATGACTGATAACTCCGGTGTGAATAGCAGTATCAGGATTCCCGCCAGAGAGAGAAACCTTAGGATAGCAAGAAATATTCGCCATGAATTACTGATTGGTGGAATAGTTTTTCGATAAAGATAATAACTAAAAATCACTGAAATTAAAATAATGGCAATAAGAACAAGAAAGGAAATATTGGTATGAAAATATGATGGGAAAGAATCGGTCATTTATAATTACTCAGCCAATACCAATGACGGGTAGGCATTAAGGTCTGGTTTGGAGTTCATATTTCTCTTTAAACGTTCCAGACCAGCCCTGGCGATCATTGCTGCATTATCCGTACAGTATTGAAAATCCGGGATGAAACATTCCCGGTTATGTTGAGATACTGACCGGGTCATCCAATCACGTAGCAAAGTATTTGCAGCTACACCGCCAACAATGCCTATACTTGCCACTTCAAACTTATCAGCTGCCTGAATAGTTTTATTTATCAGAACCTCAACGGCTGCTTTTTGATAACTGGCACAAATATTTTGCAGATTTTGTTCCATAAACCGCTCATTTTTACCTTTGATATAAACCAGCAATGATGTTTTTAGGCCACTATAGCTGAAATCGAAATTATCACCTTTGAGATATGCCTGAGGGAAACTGTGAAAAGAATCATCGCCTTCCTTTGCCAGCATATCGATCATTGGTCCTCCGGGATAACTCAGACCCAGCATTTTTGCTCCTTTGTCAAAAGCTTCCCCTACTGCATCATCGCGGGTTTTTCCGACAATGATGTACGTAAGATGATCTTTCATCAGTACCAGCTGAGTATGTCCCCCTGAAACCACCAGACAAAGATGGGGGAACGTAATATCAGGATTGGTGAGGAAATTGCCGTAAATATGCCCCTCAATATGATTGACACCGATAAATGGGATATGCAATGCCTGTGTCATACCTTTACAAAAGTTTAATCCAACCAGAAGAGCACCAACCAGACCGGGTCCGTGGGTAACTGCAATGCCGCTTAGTTCGTTTTTTTTCACGCCTGCGGTTGAGATGGCTTTATCTACTACTTCGGTTATCAGCCTTATATGTGCCCGTGAAGCCAGTTCAGGTACCACACCACCAAACTGTGAGTGAATTTCCTGAGATGAGACAATGTTAGATGCGATTTTGTACCCATTGAGAACAGCCGCAGACGTTTCATCACACGAAGTTTCTACACCCAGAATAATATTGCCATTAATCATCCGGGCGGTTTCTCCTTCTAACTTTCAACTTAAATGACTGTGGTATAGATTCAATCCAGCTGATATTCTTGGGTGCTGTAATACTGGCTCCGTAGGCCTCTTTTTCTACATGATAACTTTTTAAAAAGTCGATTTCGGCCTTGAAATCCTCGCGATCAATTTCCGCGACGAGATCTTCCCCTCCTTTTATTTTCAAAGACATTTTATTCGGCACTGCCTCTACCTTAAAATTAGCCGGGACATTTATCACCTTTATCGGGATATCATAGACCACCCTTTCAATCAACCTCTGGATATTGAATGTGGCTTCAATACTTGACGGATTAATCAACGTAATACCAGGTTGAGGATTTTTCAAGGTAATTTGTGTCATGAAATTCGCTTTTTTATCGACAAAACCCATGAGTTCAGTAAACAAATAATCCTGTTGCATTACAATTGATTTGGGTCCGGTTATTTCAGCCGTATCGGGTGAAAAATTATAACCCAGCAGAGTATATCCGTTTTTTGTTCCGACAGATCCTGACAATAGAATTGGTTTTCTTGCCACTGCAAAATCATCGATAACCAGTTCAATCGTTTTTGGTTCAATGATTTCCCCGGTTTCCAGTCCAAATGTCACCGGCAGGTCTAGAAAATGAAGATAGTCTTTTAATTCGATCGTACTCGTTTTGTCTATTTGTGGTATTTCAAGATTCAGTTTAACACCATAAAACAGCATCCCAATAATCGAACTACCTTTTCCTTTAAATTCTATGAGTGCCGATTCCGGTAGTGTTTTAGCAAGTACTTTTCCCTCTGCTATTCGCACCAGATTTATCGGAACATTGATCTGATAGATGTATTCTTTTTGCATAGCAACAATCAACCACAAAATAATTGCGACCAGAACCGAACCGATTAAAGGTCTTATTTTTTTTCCTGATATCATTTTTTTATCCGGATAATAATTTCTATTTTATCTTCTTGCTTATCCGTTGCAAAAAAATCCGCTGCGTTGCCCTGATTAATACCAATTTCCAGATACCCGGAACTGTCCCATAATACAAGTGGTGTGCCGGCAGTTACATTTTCATATGTTCCGGATATTTTACTGAAAATATAATCTTTGTAGCGGATTTCAGCAATGCTTCTTTTCTTAATACTTTCTAAATGGCTTATATTTAACTCTGTGATGATATTGCCAAAGTGATCTATCGTTAAAATACCCGCAAGAATCTGATTATCAGAAATCACAAGAGATTCAGCAATCAATTTTGGTATACTTATCTTTCTGAGTGTAATATCCTCCAGATTCCCACCTGATGACAAATAGGCAGCAGCTGGTGCAAAAATATCTCGGGCATGAAAGGTATTACTCGCCGGGAACTTTATTACACCGACGCTGCTTAGTTTGTTTTGGTCAATTACATATGACTTATAGTTCTCATGTTTTATGATATATGAAAGAAGACCGTTATCGGGTGCGATAAAGATATAGTTGGCCGTCTTAAGAATCAATGCCTCACGACTTCCTCCCACTCCGGGATCCACCACTGCCAAATGAATAGTGTCTCCGGGATAGTGCTTATAATAGCGTGAAATATTGTATGCTCCTGACCTGATGTCAAAGGGAGAAATCTCGTGCGATATATCGATTATCCGGGCAGAAGAATTTATTGACAGTATAATTCCTTTGACCGTCCCGACATAACTGTCTTTCAGACCAAAATCGCTAATAAATGTTATTATATTCATGAATTATCCAGGCTAAAAAGGTTTTTAGCGTCATTCTGCCGCCAGGCGGGCAGGTTGACATTTGGCGCAAAAATGTGTTCCCCGGTTATTGACTCTGATTTTTAAAAGAGGTGAATTGCAAACTGAACAGGGCTGATCCTCACGGCCATATACTTTCAGATAATTTTGGAAACTGCCAAACCCACCACCCACAGTTTTATAATCTGATATTGTTGTACCCATCAGGCCAATTGCCTTATCCAGAATATCGCGAATCGCAATATACAATTTATTTATCTGAACATCGGATAACCGGTTTGCCGGCCTGAGCGGATGAATTCCGGAAGCAAACAGACATTCATCGATGTAAATATTTCCAAGACCGGCGATATTCCTCTGGTCTAATAAAAATGATTTTATTTGGCCTTTTTTCCGGCCTATAATCTCAGAAAATGTTTTTAGTGTAAAATCAGGATGTAAAGCATCAATCCCGATATCTTTCAGGACAATTTGCGGATCATTCGTAAAATAAATCCGGCCGAATTTCCGGCTGTCAAAAAAAAGGAGTATTTTTCCTGATTCAAATATAATGTATGCTCTTAAGTGCCTGGCATTTTTCTCAATTTGATTTTTTATAAATATTTGTCCTGTCATACGCAAATGGACGATAATAACGCCATCAGTCAGATACAGTATGATATATTTCCCATGTCTCGAAATTTTTTCAATTTGCTTATTTATAGGGGAATAATCGTACTCGACTATCGTTTTATGCCAGATCTTTTTCGCATCCAGTATGATTTGACCTACCAGCTGCGAACGTAACTCACGTACGATCACTTCTACTTCTGGTAATTCCGGCATTTATATCTTTCATCAGTTTGGGAAATAAATAGAAATATCTCTCCGATAATGTGCAAAGGCATATCTGTCTGTTTACGAAGATCAGGTTCAATTTCAAAATACATGTGGTGGTGAGATTATTTGAGTGTTACAGATTATTTTTCTGTATCCGGATCTCTGGTATTTTTATTCAGATCCTCCAGTTCATTTATCGTACTATCCAGTTCTTCAGGATCAATGGTTTTACGCATGCTTGAACGATATCTGCGTAAATGCTTGAGCGCCTGATTGACTTTACCCTGAGATTCATATATTTTTCCAAGGAACAGATGGGCATCTGCCAGCGCATTGTCGAGTTGCAGGGCATAAATTAACTGACTTTCAGCATCTTCGAAATCTGCCTTCTGATAATAATAGATCCCGCGATACATATACCATTGCCCCGACGTCTCATCCAACCTAACCAGCCGATTAAAGAAATTAAGTCCATTCTCAAAATCACTAACCTGGTAATAGCTTTTCCCAAGCAACTCAAGAATATATGCATCCCGGTCATCAGACTTATGGTATTCATTCAGTTCTTTTATTGCATCCTTATAACGCTTAAACCGGAAGAATGTAATCCCCAGTAAACGGTGATATTCCGGATCAAGTTTTTCTTGTGAAACTAGTTTCAGACGACGATAATCCGCCAGTTCATTATACGCGATCTCCAGTTCTCCAATTTCCATATAACACTGGGCAATCGGTAAGTATACAGACAGGTCAGATGGATCATTTGCCCTCACTTTCCGGAAAGCCTTTAAAGCATCCTTATACAAACCCATTTTTAAATTTATTTGCCCAATCTTACTATGGACCTGGGGGAAATTGGATCTATATCTGATCGAATTGTTGTAAGCTGTCAGAGCGGCACTGTATTCATTTTTTGCCGTATAAATGTCACCCTGAAGCTGGTAAAACAATGCAAATCTGCTATTATCCTCAATCGCTTGCTCTATTTCCTGTAATGCCTCATCATAATCACCAGAATCATAATATTCCACTGCCTGCATGTAATAGGCATATGCAGTTTCATGTACATCAATGGATTTATCTTCAGGTAAAGAATACGGATTGCACGCGCAATAAATGCCTGCAAATACAAGCAGTATCCAAATGCGAAAGATATTCTTCATCACCCGGATTTTTTAATTTGATTTGAATATTTTTGATATTTCAGGTACCAGATCACGGCAATCCTTTTTAATCCAGCTTTTGATAAAATCTTTGTTTAAGACATTTTTTTCACACATGTCATTTTGCATTAAATAATGAACACGGTTCATGATAGTAATAATAATATCTCTTTGACCCTTTTCATACCAGGAATTTATTCGTTCAATGATAATACTATTTTTTTCTGAGCACAATATTTTTGCCGCCAGGAATTCTGCCGTCGTTACCAGGTCTTCCTCATCGGAGTGTATATGTTGTTCAATAAACGGCATAACCGATTTGGGCCTAATCAAACCCGAGAATTCAAGGCTTTTCAGAGCAAATTGCCGCACATTTTCATTTTTATCTACCAGCAGATTTTTCAGGATACGATTAATTTTTGGTCCGGGACCTACTCTTCCTATCATTTCTGCCAGAATTGCTTTATCCAGCGTGGCCTTTTGCGGATTCTTAGCAAATAATTCATCCAGCGAAGAACAGATCTCATCATAATACTCATTGGTTATTTCTTCCTGAGTTGCCACATTCAGCGCTTTTCCCAAATGAATCATCATTGATGTTGCGGCTTTTATTTTTTCCGCGGATGGTCTGGTTCGTAAATATGCGTCAAAAATTTCCTGAATATTATTCATTTTCCGTTTCAGCTTTCGAATTAAAATTTATAACCGATTTGTCTCAGGAATTGTTTTCTCTGATCAATATCACTCTGCTCTTCAATACCTGTAACCGGTATACCGTCAATGACCCCCATGATTCCCCTACCCTGTTCCGTCATTGCAACTATTACCTCAGTATCATTTGCAGTGGCACAGAATATTCTCACCACTTCGGGAACCATTTTGATCGTATTCAGAATATTTAATGGAAATCCTTCGTCCATAAAAATAATAAACAAATGTCCACATGCCAGGTTCATGGCATTCTTTTGTGCCAGGTTAATCAGTTTCTCATCATTACCTGTAAACCTTACCAATGCCTGCTGTGAGGCTTCACAAAATGCAACACCAAATTTCATGGCCGGTTGGGTATTAACTATCGCTTCATGTATGTCTTCAACTGTTTTGATAAAATGGGAGTGACCCAGAATAAAATTCATGTCAGCAGGCTTCTCAATTTTAATCACTTCCAGTTCCATTATATCTCCGCTTTGTAGTCAAATTTAATGAACTATTAATCTTAATCAACTCATTTCTTAGACTGATTTTGTAAATGTGATCTGGCGCAATTGTGAATATCCATATATTAAACATTGTATCGTATAGCGAATTTTTGCATCAAAAATATAATTTTAAATAGTCTGAATTATTTTTAAACTGGAGAAGTGAATATTTTCTGGTTTTTAGAAAATATGGTTTCCCCTTAGAAGAGGATATTCTAATTTTATAATTGCCACAAATTTTCACAGGCTTATTATGTGCCATTGTAGCAAAAATTTTACTGACATGAATAATTCATTAGCCACAAAATCACTAAGACACAAAGCTATAAAAATTAATGATTTAAAATGAATATCTATTTATAGACAAATCAAATTTACATCGTATCTTTAAAGATTCTTAGTGTCTTTGAGTCTTCGCGGCTAATTTTCTATTAAACAACAGGAGTAATAAAATGAGCAATGAAAATCATTATGAAGTTATTATCATAGGGAGCGGACCCGCCGGATTAACCGCAGCCATATATTCAGCCCGGGCAAATCTTAGCCCTTTGGTACTCGAAGGGCAGCAGCCCGGTGGTCAATTAACCATAACTACCGATGTGGAAAATTATCCTGGTTTTCCGGAAGGCATAATGGGACCAAAACTAATGGATGAAATGCGTAATCAGGCCACACGATTTGGTGCGGAGTGCAAGTTTGAGCTGGTGTCAGAAGTTGACTTTTCGAAAAAACCGTTCACAGTTGTATCCGACAGCAGTTCCTATACGGCTGATTCTGTTATCATCGCAACCGGTGCATCAGCCCGGATGCTTGGGCTTGAATCTGAGAAGAAATATATGGGATCAGGCGTGTCAGCCTGCGCTACCTGCGATGGATTTTTCTTTAAAGATAAAGAGATCATTGTTGTTGGTGGTGGTGACTCCGCTATGGAAGAAGCCAATTTTTTAACCAAATTTGCAAGTAAGGTGTCAATCATTCATCGTCGCGAGGGATTTCGTGCCTCAAAAATCATGCTTGAACGTGTCCGGAAAAATAAAAAAATCGAATTTATACTTAATCAGGTAATTGAAGAGATAAAGGGTGATAAAATAGTTACTTCCGTCATTATAAAAAACAAACTGAATGGTGAAATAACCGAGAAAAAGGTGGATGGTGTTTTTATGGCCATTGGTCATACACCAAATACTTCTGTATTTGCAGATAAACTGAAAATGGACGATACCGGGTATCTTATAACTGAATCCGGGTCCACACGAACTAATATTCCAGGTGTGTTTGCCTGTGGTGATGTTCAGGACAAAATCTATCGCCAGGCTATTACAGCCGCCGGGAGTGGTTGTATGGCAGCCATCGATGCGGAGAAGTATTTAGAACAATTTGCATAGTTAGGATTTATTTTTTCTCTGCCAATAGCTGAAAACCGGCCAGCCGAGAAAAAGAAGCACCATGCCCACCATTGATTCCAGAGGTTTTTCAATTAATGTATTGATAGCAATGAGCAGCATTGAAAGACCAAAGATGACCGGTACAACCGGATATCCCCAAACCTTGTAAGGACGTGGCGTATCCGGCATTTTTTTTCGCATCACGAATAGCGCTGCGGCCAAAGCAATATAGAACAAAAGGGTTGAAAAGATAACATAAGTGTATAATTGTTCATATGTACCGCTGACACACAGAATTGATGCGATTATCCCCTGCCAGATCACCGCAACGGATGGCGAATGATATTTTGGATGAACCTTTGAGAAAGATTTGAAGAAAAGTCCATCCTTTGCCATGGCATAATATATGCGAGGTCCCGGTAGAATTGTCGCGCTCAGACATCCCAGGATAGAAATTAGAATTACTGCGGTCATTATAGTACCAAACATGGTACCGAACATTGAAGTCGTTGCTTTTTCTCCGATGCGCACGACACCCACCATCTCGTCAATACGCAGTGCCTGTATATAAAATAAATTTACCAGAATATATATTATTCCGATAAACACAATTCCCAGAATTAAACTGCGTGGTAGATTTTTCTGTGGATTTTTTATTTCACCGGCAATCGGATTAATGTTATACCAGCCATCAAACGTCCATAACACAGCTATCAGGGCTACACCAAAAGCTGTAATTAAGTTTAGCGGCATTTCATTGTTTCCGGCAACTAATTCTTGTGACGCTGAATAATTACCGCTAATTGCAACAATGCCTGCCACCACCAGGATAGCGATAGCAAGTATTTTAATTACTGTGAATATATTTTGTACTGTGCTTCCTGAACGAACACCGAGATAATTAATAGCTGTAAGTGCAACTATAGCAATCATAGCCACCGGTTGTCCGGCAGAGATTGATATAAATGAATATTCAAACAATAGATTTTGTAATCCCAGAGCGGGGAAAAAGTATGATAAATACTCTGCAAAACCTACACCGAGAGCTGCAATTCCACCACTGTAAATAATAAAAAATGAAAGCCATCCATACATAAATCCGGCCAATGGTCCATATGCTGTTCTCAAATAAGCATATTGACCTCCAGCTTCAGGAATCATGGCACCAAGCTCCGCCAGTGTCAACCCACCAAACAGAGTGAGTACAGCACCCACTAACCACACTGTAAGTATTAATACCGGGTCGGGTAAGGACTCAGCAATAATACCGGTTGTCAGGAAAATTCCCGATCCGACGACTGAACCGATTACCAGCAGAGTTGCATCAATGAGGCTTAGTTTTGCTATTAGTTCCGGCTTACCTGACATGAGCATTCTTAAAAATGAAACTTTAAAAAAATAGACCTCTAACCTGAATAATTCACCACAGAGTGCACTGAGTATTTATAAATTTAATAAAAACAAATATATATAATGAAATTCATATCAGAGTAAAATAACTATATTTGTAATAGTTCACCCCCACTTACAAAAATTCAAAAGAGCAAAGAAGGGGCAGGTTT
>CAYULK010000030.1:12653-17857 GCA_964445625.1 uncultured Calditrichota bacterium | reverse complement strand
GCCATACAAAACCAGATATATCAGCCTGTATTTCGGATTTTCACCCGTAAACCCCGATCCGAAACCGGACAAATTGCACCGGTATTTATTACATATTTGTAAGTTTTTTACTTTTAAGAACATTTATGTAATAATTATACCGGCTATACCGCTTTCCAAAGGATAATGCAGGTCACAAAATACCAGTATTGTGTAAAATTCATATCCGGAATTAAATATCTATTTGATCTCACCAAAACTAATCCATCAGACCAAGCATGCTCCCAATATCGTCATATTTTCAATTATTACATATTTGTAAGAAATACAAAAATGTATTACATGATTGTAATTAATAATTCATATCTTATTTTACTCGTCTATAATTTCTAATTTTATTGCAGGATCTCAAGCGATAATTACTAACTATAACACGTAAGATCCGCCAAAATAGAATATGTTATCGAACCCCGAACCCAGATTGAGTGAATAGGTCCAAAAGACTGATATCTGATTAGTGACGGTTTTACCGGCTGTTAACACCAGCAGAGCAACCGTATCTTTCGTATCGCCGTCAGGCATCCAGCGGCTGGAGTAGGTGCCGAAGGCCAGCAGCGCAAATATATCTGCGCCGGCCAGGTTTGTTTCTCCCGATAATTCCAGCCAATAATTTGAACTATTTTGATATGGTTTTGTGCTATTTTGTTCCGGCACATAATATGCAGCCAATTTCACCGGTCCATAACCGGCTTTGCCATATAATTCCAGTTCAGCATCAGCTGTTTTATTAAATGTTCTGAAATCCAACGTATATACCGTCACACCAAGAGCAGTGGCCAGATCACCAGTGGGCAATGCCACTTCGGCATACAGATCTGTTTCAACTTCCAGGTCGTCTCTAAAATCGATACTGGAACCCCAGAATCCAAGGCTTACCGATCTATATTTTAGTACTGCACTGCTCTGCAGGGCCGGGCCGTTATTAGCTTTAATACCCCGCCAGACATAGGTTGAAACTCCTGTTAAATCACCACTGAATTCAATCCGGGCAAACAAAGGAAATGCCGATAAAAATATAGATATGGCTATAACAGTTTTAAATCTGAATTTTGTTTGGTTTTTCATAAAATTTTCCTTTTAGAATCCGATAGGTTCCGTCATCCCAATAAAATCGGGACAATTCTTTAACATTCTATTAATTAGGGGGTTAAAACAAAACAGGCGTTCTCCCTTTTTCAACATCAAATATTTGCCGAAGGCATCCCTTCGGGACAGCACTCAAATCCAATTTCCAAGGGTAAGCCAATGTATTTATCTAGTTATTGCGTAGTGAAGATCTGAAAACCGCTATAGGCTTCCATGCCATGCTCACCGATATCCAATCCGCGTAATTCTTCTTCCTCTGAAACACGCAAACCGATGGTTTTTTTAATCATTGAGAACAATATATAGCCAGTGCCAAACGCCCAAACAAATCCGGCCAGCACCCCAATCGCCTGTACACCCAGCAATTCCAGACCGCCGCCATAAAGCAAACCGCCATCCACCGCAAACAGTCCGACCGCCAGGGTACCCCATGAGCCACATACACCATGCACACTGACCGCGCCTACCGGATCATCGATTTTTAATATACGGTCCAAAAAAATAACACTTAGCACGACAACAACCCCGGCAACCAGGCCAATAAATATTGATCCGATTGGGGTAACTGACGCACAACCGGCCGTAATGCCAACCAATCCAGCCAGGGCACCATTGAGTGCCATTGAACCATCCGGCTTTTTCTCGACAATCCAGGCTGTAAACATGGCTGCAATAGCAGCTGCCGCGGCTGAAAGATTGGTTGTAACGGCAATTCGACCGATATTACCATCACCCAGTGTTGTACTTCCGGCATTAAATCCAAACCAACCAAACCACAGAATAAAAACACCCAATCCGGCAATGGCAATATTATGCCCGGGAATAGCCTTGGCTTTTCCATCGGGACCATATTTGCCAACTCTGGGTCCGACCACAATTGCACCGGCCAGAGCCAGCCAGCCACCAATCGAATGTACCACAGTGGATCCGGCAAAATCGTTAAAGCCGATGTGTTCCAGCCAACCGCTGCCATCGAGCAGGGAACCCCAGGCCCAGGAACCGTAAACCGGATAAATGAAAGCACAAATGAACACGCTGAAAACCAGGTAGCTGACAAATTTTGTCCGCTCAGCCATAGCACCGGATACAATGGTTGCAGCAGTACCGGCAAAGACTGTTTGAAAAATCAGAAACGTCCAGTTCCAGTCATTTCCCATTACATCCGTACCACCCAGCATAAAATGTGTCATGCCAAACAGGCCGTTGGTCGTCCCAAACATTAGTCCAAAACCGATAATGAAAAACGCCAGGGTACCGATAGAGAAGTCCATCAGATTTTTCATCATGATATTAATCGCATTTTTTGCCCGGGTAAAACCGACTTCGACCATTGAAAAGCCGGCCTGCATGAAAAATACAAGGAATGCTGCCACACATGTCCACACAATATTCAGGTTAATTTGTAATTCATTCGCCAGTTCAATTGCTGTTTTAGCTTCTTCAGGTCCAGGGCTTGCAAAAAGTGGTTGTGTCAACATTAGTCCGATTATAGTCAACAGGATCCAGAAAATATTACTTTTTATATTCATAGCTCATTACCCCACATGTTATATTAATAAGTCATGGACATGGCCTGCCATATCCCTGATTTATTTTTTATTGTTCAAATTATCCGATCGCTGCTTTGCCTCTTTCTTCAGTTCGAATTCTGACACATTCTGACAAATCCTGCACAAAAATTTTGCCATCACCTATTTTGCCTGTTTTCGCACCCTGAATAATTCCTTCAATCACCGGTTGGAGAAAATCATCATTAACTGCAATTTCAATGCGCACCTTTTTTAACAATGTCACCTCAATCTCAGCGCCACGATAAGTTTCGTGATAACCTTTTTGTTCCCCACAGCCCAACGCATTGGTTACAGACATCTTATATATTTCCCGTTCATACAGTGCCTGCTTGACGCTATTCAGCCGTTCCGGCTGGATATAAGCCACTATAAGCTTCATTTTAATACCTCCTCAACTTTGCTGTTTATATGCTCCGATATAAGAATTTTAATATTGTTTTTTACAAACTAATCCCAGAAGCAAATTGGATGCCAGTATTCTTATCAAATTCTAAAGTCAGTAATATCAATATGTTATCAGAACAAATAAATGCCCGGTAAACATTCTGAGTAATTACATATATGTTCTATGATGACAGGATTATTACAAATACGTAGGAAGAATATTTTTTCAAAGCAGGAAACAGTTATGGTGACCGGTGCATTAATCTTCGCTAGCCGGACCCCGATGATAAATCGATTTTTTAAAATTTGGCATGTGAAATTAATAATTGGATATTACCTACTCCTCAGACTCAATTACCATGGAAATAAACGGCACAGTATTTGTACATTATAAAAGTCGAATTTGATCATAATGCCCCGAACCAGCAATAAATGGTGGGAAGAAACAAAAATAATCGATTTTATGACAATTTTGTAATATATTTAGATTGTGATGACGAAATTGTAGGAAGTTGAGATTTGTAATTAGGAACCGGAAATTGACTATAGAATCTTTCTCTGCAATATGGTAAAAATTTTTATATTTAGATTCGAGTTACAAGTTACAAATTCCAAGACTCAGTGGTTAAATAGATAGGTAAGGTGAATTAAAATATGGGCAAGAAAAATGTGATGTCTGAAACCGAAGTACGTAAGCTGTCTATTCTGATAGAAATCAACCAGGTGGTCAGCCGGACATTTGAACTTGAAGAAGCACTGCAGGCAACTTTAAGAATACTACAAAAATCGTACAATATAAAATCCGGTGCTGTTTTTCTGGTCAACGAAAAAAAGAACGGACTTGTTATGAGTGCGTCTATCGGATATAAGCCGGAACTGGCAAAAATTGATTTTAAACTTGGGGAAGGACTCACCGGCCGTATTGCCGAAACCGGTAAACCGATTATTGCCTCCCAGGTCAGCAAGGAGCCTCTGTTTCTGAACCGCATGAGCTCCTGGGATCCTGAACGAGACCGGGAACAGTCCTTTATTGGTGTGCCAATCCTGCTTGATTATAAAACCCTTGGTGTTCTGGCGGTTACCCTGACCTATAGCAAAACCAGAGATTTTGACAGCAGTGTCAAATTTTTAACTCTTGTCTCTTCGGCCCTGGTGCAGTCGATTCAGTTAAAACAGATGATCAAACTGGAACGCCAGAAACTGCTTGAGGAAAATGTCCATCTAAAACAACAGTTGCAGGAAGAATTTCGCTTCCATAAAATTATCGGTAATAGCCACGAAATGCTTGAAGTCTATGAAATGGTCGCGCTGGTGGCCCGGGCTAATACGACGGTACTTATCCGTGGCGAATCGGGTACCGGTAAAGAATTGATCGCCCAGGCGATACATTATAATTCCCTGCGCAGCGATGGTCCGTTTATCCGTGTAAACTGTGCGGCAATTCCGGAAAATCTGATTGAATCTGAATTCTTTGGCTATGAAAAAGGGGCATTTACCGGTGCGGTAGCCAGAAAGAAAGGAAGATTTGAGTTAGCTAATAGCGGAACTATTTTTCTGGATGAAATCGGTGATTTGGCTCCAATCACGCAGATAAAACTCCTCAGAGTTTTGCAGGAACAGGAATTTGAACGCGTGGGTGGTACGGAAACAATCAAGGTTGATGTGCGGGTGATTACTGCAACCAATGCCGAGCTGGAGTCTATGATGGAATCGGGTGATTTCCGTGAAGATCTTTATTATCGTCTTAATGTTTATTCTATATTGTTACCACCCTTACGTGAGCGCAAGACCGATATTCTCCTGCTGGCTGATCATTTTATGATAAAATACAGCCGGCAGCAGGGAAAAATTGTCAAGCGTATCTCAACACCGGCCATTGATATGTTAATGCGTTATCACTGGCCGGGCAACGTACGGGAACTGGAAAACTGCATCGAACGGGCAGTACTGGTTTGCGAAGACCAGGTGATTCACAGTTACCACCTGCCACCGACCCTGCAGACGGCAGAGAGCAGCGGTACGGTGACACATCTCTCACTGACATCTTCAGTAGAGTCATATGAGAAAGAATTAATTCAGGATACCCTCAAATCCACCCTTGGAAACCGGGCCCGGGCAGCGCGT
>CAYULK010000030.1:11169-12553 GCA_964445625.1 uncultured Calditrichota bacterium | reverse complement strand
CTTATTCTTCTACTTTTGAAATATCAACAGCTATTGTCTCAGTATGTTGCAAAACCACCTGATCACCAACCTTGACATTCTCAAGATTTTTCACTTCATCAGAAACTTCGATCGTTTCGACTGTGCCATCCGGACGTTTGAGAACAGCGGTTCTGTTTTCCAGATCGATCGCCTCAACAATGGAGGTCTCTTCGATGATATCCACGGTCACTTTTCTTGGTTTGCCGTCTTTTGAACTTACTTCAACTATACGGGATTCTGATACCGGTGGTCTTTCCTTATCCGGCGAAGTAACATAAACCGCTGTCGAAGTGAGATAAGTTACCTTGACTTTGTCCCCGACCTTAATTTTTTCGATACCGGTAAGATCCTCCGCGGCTTCCATAACTATTTCGTTCATACCTTCATATGTCAGGGTAAACAGGCGTTCCTCAAGATCAATTTCCTTGACAGTCATAACGGTAGTTACTTCTGAAACATCAATCACCCGGCTGGGTTTTTCTGCTTTTGTCTCAACCTCATCTTTTTTCTGACAGCCAAAGATAGCCATCAATAACACAAGAATTAAAATTAATCCAACTGGTTTAAAAATCTGCATGGTGCCTCCTATTATTAAGTTATATGGCATTTATATGGTTTGAATCTGAGTAAACAGGATTAACCTAGAATTTATTCAGGTTTATTTTTATTTGCAAATAAAGTTTGGGATTAGTGGAACTGCGCCTGTATCGTTCCCAAATTTTATTTGGGAACGCAATTGGTATAGAAGTTTCACTTCAAGTCAATAAAACCGGTAAGAAATCGAGTTCAATTACCGATTGATCATCCAGTATAAAATTTCTCGCCGATGAATATCTCCAATGTTCGGGTTTATCAACATAGCCCTTTCTCACAGGGTTCTGGTGGATATAGTTAATTTTTTGAAGAAGCATTTTATCGTTCATTATCAGTTCAGGATGGAATCCTTCCTGCCAGATTAGATGTATACTGCTTATTTTATGCCGTTTCTTATAGAAGGCCAGTTGGTTTAACAACCATTTTACATCGCCACTTTCAAATGTCTTAATCAGTTCTTGTGCGGAATATCTTTTTAAGGATTGTATGGTTCGTGTTAATTTTTCCGAAGATACAATCATGTGAAAATGGTTATCCAGGATAACATATGCATAGATCTTTAGATTTTTATTTTCTTGACAGTACTTCATGGAATCGATGAGTATTTCAAAATATTTGATGGAGGTAAATACCGGTATCCACCGGACAATGGTGCTGGTGATGAAATATAGGCCATCGTCTTCGGTAATCCTATATCTTGATCTCATCTTTATAAAATTAAGTAAAACTTAATGAGCAAGTGCGTTCCCAAGTACAACTTGGGAACGAG
>CAYULK010000030.1:0-11069 GCA_964445625.1 uncultured Calditrichota bacterium | reverse complement strand
CCAAGTACAACTTGGGAACGAGTAGGCAAGATGACGAGAGCAACGAATGGAATCGCACAGTTGTGCTTGCCTGGGATATTTAAGGAATAAATTCTGATTCTCATGCATTGTTTCAGATAAAAATTGGTTATACATTACTAGCGATATTCATTTCAAATCAGGAATAATTGTAATGCAAAAGGAAGATGGTGGCATGTTTCAGCGATTCTTTCATTCTGAGGTTTCTGGCAGTATCGTTTTGATGTTCTGTACAATAATTGCGCTGTTTCTGGCTAATTCCGGCTGGTCTGAATGGTATTTTAATCTTGCCCTTACAAAGATTGGTATATCCTGGGGTGACTATATTTTTTCGATGACGCTTGAGCACTGGATTGCTGATGGCTTAATGGTGATTTTCTTTTTTGTTGTCGGACTGGAAATAAAAAGAGAAGTCGTTGTCGGACAATTGTCCTCTTTACAACAGGCAATACTCCCGGTAAGTGCGGCGTTGGGTGGTATGATGATACCCGCCCTGTTCTATTTCATACTGAATCCGGGCGGTGAATCTGCCAGCGGCTGGGGCATCCCCATGGCCACTGACATCGCCTTTGCACTGGGCATTCTCGCGTTATTCGGTAGCCGTGTACCAATTAGTTTGAAAATATTTCTCACTGCTCTGGCCATTGCTGATGATCTCGGGGCAGTTATGGTCATCGCCATTTTTTATACGGAAAAGATTGTAATGACCGGATTGCTTACTGCCGGTATTTTTATGATATTAATTATTATTGCCAACCGGTTGGGAATCCGCCAGATGTGGATTTATTTACTCCTGGCCATTGGTGCCTGGGCCGGTATCCTGGCCTCCGGCGTTCATGCCACTGTTGCCGGTGTTCTGGTTGCGATGCTTGTGCCGGTTAAGTCCGCCATTGAACCGGGAAAATTTTTATCGATAACAAAAAAGCGGCTGGATCAGCTGGTAAATTCTAAATTAACCAAGCAGAGTATGGTCACGGATACAAAACAAATGGAAGCGCTGGATGAGATGTACCTTGTTGCGGAAGATATGCGTCCGGCAGGTCTTAGCCTCGAACATCAACTGCATCCGGTGCAGTCCTTTATCATTCTACCCCTCTTCGCCCTTTTTAATGCGGGCGTCGAAATTAATGCGGATAGCATATCACAATTAGGAGGCTCCGTCAGTCTCGGCATTTTCCTGGGACTATTTTTTGGTAAACAGATCGGCATCCTTTTTTTCAGCTGGCTGGCGGTACACAGCGGTAAAACACATTTGCCCGAAGGGGTGCGCTGGCCACATATCTGGGGTGTGTCTATCCTGGCCGGTGTTGGTTTTACTATGTCGATCTTTATTAGTGACCTGGCATTTAAGTCCGTTGAAATAATTGGGCAGGCTAAACTCGCGATTATCGTTGCTTCGTTAATCGCAGGAATAACCGGTTATATTTTCTTACACATGACATTGGATAAAAATGTTAAATGAAGATTATCTGTTTTATTTTCTTAATTTTAAAGGAATTAATAAATATTGGTGGTGTAAACTAATCGGTTGTAACACTAAATGCAATGTTCGGTCCTCGGTTTCTTATTACTCCCTGATTGACTATAGTTGTATTAAATAATATATTTTATTTTTTTCAAAATCATTCAAATCTGATTATCATGAGCAAACAGATACGGACTATATTAATTATTTTTCTTCCGGGATTGTTTTTATTATTCAAAACAGCTTCGGCCCAGGATGCCAATTACTGGACATACCAGTATGGATCACGCTCAACTCTGCTGGGCGGTGCAGTCATTGGAAGTGTCCTCGACCTGAGCGGCACCTATTATAATCCCGGTGCTATAAGCCTGATCAAAGATCCGGAAACCGTTCTGGCCGCAAAGATATTTGAGTATCCAAATTATAATCTTGAGGGAACTTCTATCAATGATGTGCAGCTCAGTTCCTCAAGTCTCGGACCGGCGCCTTCCCTGGTGGCAACCATGTTAAAATTAGATTGGCTTGGTAATCATAGTCTGGTACTTTCATTCCTCACACGTTACGACCTCAGAATAGACCTGGCATATAGCGATGCCAGATCGATTAACAAGGATCAATTAACAAATATAATCACGAATTTATATTTACGTGAGAAGATGAGTGAAAGCTGGTTTGGGATTACCTGGTCGCATAGTTTTGGAGCCAAAATTGGTATCGGCGCCACGCCCTATTTCGTATTCCGTTCGCATACAACTTTTGGTCAATCAATCGTGCAAACCACGTCCTTACAGGACGAACACTTCCTGGCATTAGACAGCAGAGAATACAGTTACGATCAATACAGTCTGTTACTAAAAGCAGGCATCACATTTGATTTCATTGGCAATACAATTGGTCTGACCATAACGACGCCGCGAATAGGGTTTTACAATAACGGCTCTTCGGGTATAAACAACACCATCGACGGGAAAAATCCGTTTGACGAAGATGAGAATATCACCTATGTGGCGGCGGATTATCAGAAAGACGTCCCGGCCAACTATAAATCACCTTTCTCAGTTGCTGTCGGCACCACGTTTAAAATTGACCGGACGAATGTATATGTTAGTGCAGAATGGTTTAGTTCCGTCGCTAAATACAGCGTAATTTCACCCCGTCCGTTCACAGTGCAAATCGGATCTGATACGCTTTATAATGGCATCACCGGTCAGGCAAATAGTGTTATCAATGTCGGAGTCGGATTTCAGCATACGTTTAACGGGTCATTTTCCCTGAACACAAGCATCACCACCGATTTTTCGGCAAGCAATTCCGATATTGAAAATGAGATATCATTTGCTTCCTGGGATATTTATCATTTAATGCTTGGCGGCGCTTTAAATATTCTGAATGTTGAAATTACCATGGGGCTGGGCTATGCTTTCGGGAGTGAAAACATAAAGAAAAGAATACGAATCCCTTCATCTGCAATCTATCCATCGCCTGTATCCTATGAGGGACTTAACTTTTCTTATCAGACTTATAAACTAATAATTGGTTTTGCTTTTTAAGCGAACTCTCATTTAAACTTGAATTACTGCCACCGGAGCCGGTATCCAAGATTAAACTCCAAATGATTTGCCTTACCAAAATCCTGGAACCTGACATTCAGACCTAAGAAGAAGTCATCAACAAAATGATATTTGACACCCACACGTTGATAAAGTTTCGGGAGCTGGTCCTCCTGTTGTATGATCGAATATCCGATATTTACAAGTATGGACAAATCGTGAAGCACAAATTCATATGCCCCGTACAACCCGACACGAACTTCATCAAATACCGGTACTTCGACATTATCGACGTCGCCGTCACCGGCGTCAATTTGACCACCGACAGACCTGTCGTAGACCAAATCAATTCCACCGCCAAATTTTGATTGCCAGGTTGTCTGCCGGTAATAAGTTGAAGTCAGCGTGAATACCGAGTAATCTACACGCAAATATTTATCTGACAGTTCCGGAACATCCGCAGGTGAGCCAATATGTACGTTACGAACACCCCAGGATGCGGAGATCAGCCATTCATTGTTCTTGTCATACGCAGGAATTTCATATCGCGTATAGGGCGGATCGTCTTTTTGAAACCTGTACTTGACCATACCCATCAATCCCAATTGGTTCAGTCCCCAATTTGGCTGTTTTGATCCGCCGTTCGAGAAATGTGTGCCGGTAAGAGCAGCTACCAGATTAAAGCGGTTTGAAAGCATGTAATCAAGTGTAACACCAACGTCAATATAGGCAGCTCTAAAATTTCCGATGGCTTCATTATACGGATTGCTAACCGGATCGAAAGGCTTGAAATTGAATGCCAGGCCAAAGCCCATTTGCATACTTAAAACCAGATCGCCGGTTCGATTAAACGGCCACTCGGCAAATCCGTATATGGCCAGGGGATTGCCTAACTCGTCTTCATTAACGTAATCGACGCCATAAAATCCCAAACCGAATGTAGGATAATTCCATATGGTATGCCACATCTTTGAGCCTGTCGTTTGCCACCCGAATTCGATTCTGGCTGACTGGTAATAATCAATCGGTTTCCCGGAGAGATTGTTACCTTTCACAAAATCATTGGTTTTCAGCACTGTTCCAAACTGATAACCCAATCGGCCAAATTGATGAAAGTTTTTTACAAGTTGTGTAGAATCCTGGGCAAACAAATTGGTAGTGGCCAATAAAATAGAAATCAGAAAAATTAAAAAATGGTATGCCGGTTTTCTTTTGTTTTTTAAATATCTCATCTCGCAATGATTATAGTCTAATGTACAAATACGGTAAAATAATTGCACTTTATTCATATTATTTCCCTTTCAATTTAATAGTAGTGTCAAAAATTTTAAGATTTCAATTCTTTAACATTCTATTCATTAGGGGGTTACGACAAAACCGGCGTTCTCCCCCTTTTCAACATCCAATATCCAGTTCCTGTTGCTGTTTTCATAACTTTTCATAAAACTTTTGACACTACCAATTTAATGGTTCTCCACCAGGTTTTTGTGCTAAATCTTATTTGAAAACATGTTTTACTAAACTCCGGGCATCAATTGTTCGGTATTTAGAACCTTCTATCAAAGAAAACCTGAATAAAAAGATGGTCTTCATTTCCAGTTCCAAACTGGTTATCCCGCATATGGCAGTGGTTTGGGATTCAGGAGTCCAACCAGTTTATCCTTGAGGGAAAAAGCACAAAAAAAGTTGCCGCGCGGATTATAATGTCCGACCATGTATTTATCTATATAATCCCTTAATTCAAGACTATGCTGAGAAAAGTCCCGGGCATGTTCCTGTAAAAGATCCACATATGTCAAACTTTGTTTATCAAGATAATTAATAAGATCCTCATCAAACCGGTATCCTTCCCTGATATACCTGGCGATGGCTTTTCCCGGATATGACAGGACAAAGAGAACCTTTTTATTATTTTCCCGGGCAAAATCATCTATTTTATCAATCAACTTTTTTGACGAAAACAAAGCAGCTTCAGTATGGATTCTTTCCGCCTCCTCTTCCACGGTCCGGCTCTCATCGATTTTTGTTGTGATGCCATGAGTTTTTATCAGATCCGTTAATTCAGAATAATCACGGTTTATATTCATTGCATCAGAATTCCTGTGGGCAACCATAACTTTGAGTACAAAATCATCCTTAAACATATTATATACCTTATCAATATCACACAAATCATATAGGGACTCAGGTGTCGGGCAGGGATTCTTATGTTCGGTCACTGTCTTTTTGGTCAGATCCACTTTCAGGTACGGCAGCGTCGCCTCGATATGCTGCGGATGTTTGCGAACGCGGATGTTGCGCCAGGAATCCAGGTTACGTTTATGATCATCCTCATAAATATTAAAAATTATATATTGGGCAGGATTTCTCGATTCTTCCCTGAGCATTCTCAGATAGGCCTGATAGACTGACCATCCCCCGATCCCGTAATTGCGGACCGGCTCCTGTAAATGCGCCGCTAAAACCTCCTGCCAGGTTTCATGATCACTTACCTGGTGACACTGGGTAAAACTGTCGCCGTATGTATTGACTCGACACGATTTGTCACCGTAATTAGCCATAAGACGCTCACCGTCATCCGGTGCATAAGTATAGGTTGATATCGAATCATCAATTCCGTCTTTAAAACGTGCATCAGGCAGCAGCCAGCCAAAATCACTATGATACCTGGAAAAGGGAAATGCCCGCCCGGCAAACCAGTCATCAACCTCTTTACGGGTATAGAGGATCTCCTTCAGAAAATCATGCGTATTGATACGTCTTTTTTCTTCATCAGGATGACTTTGCGCCTTTATTGCCTGAGCTGCCAGACCGGCTCCTATTCCCAGGGTGATTTTTCAACTTTTTTCAAGAAACTCTCTGCGCTTGATACTCACAATATCTGTCCTTTATTTTACCATTAGTTTTTCAATCATATTCAAATAAATTACCGGAAAATATATACATAATTTCAAATAAATAGAATAAATAGGCAGGATGGAGAGTGTCAGATTTTCAATGTGGAACCCAGGTTAATTACCCCAGGATTAATCCTGGGGTAATCTTGAAAACGTCATTCCGATTTTTTGGTAGATATTTTAAAAGGTACATAGGCCGGGCACCATCCAACAAATGCTGTCAGGAAAGGAATGAGTCCAACGACACCCCACCAGCTCTCATAATAATATCCGAAAGCCATAATTACCACTCCGGCAATAAATCTCAATACCCGGTCGATGCTTCCCATATTCAGTTTCATTTTAATTCCTCCTTTATAGTGATGTTTAATACTATTCTTGCCGGCTTATTTTTTTAAAATACAAATCACTGAAATCAATTTTCTATACCCAGCAAATCAACCATCTTATTCGGTTGCTCTAAAAGTTAACCTTATACAACTCATAATACTTTCAGGTTATAAGAGCTATATATGCTTAAAATATTCCACAATTAGAAATATTCACCAAAAATAACAGGTAGATCCTTCAAAGTATTGAAAAACCCTCCTTTGTCGCCCGTCTCTTTGGAACTGATTTTCTTATTCGGTCAGAGACCAGTACATTTAGACACTAATATAATAATATCTTGCCGCAAGTAACAATTTTGCTTATAATCCGTAAAAATAACCATCCCACTGAAAACCAAGATTAAAATCAATTGAGCGTTCCCAAATTCAACCTGGGGACTATATTGAAAAAAAACAGGAGGCCCGGTGATGAACGGCTATACCCGTGTTATTTTAATTTCTCTAATTGCAATTTTATCAGTGCTTCAGCTTTTTGCTCAGGAAGAAAAAAAAGTTGAATTATTATCTGACACCACATTTGCCGGTCTGAAATTACGTGGTATCGGCCCGGCTTTTATGTCCGGACGTATCGCTGATATTGCCATCCATCCGGAAGACCATAGTCTGTGGTATATAGCTGTTGGATCCGGCGGCGTCTGGAAAACCAGGAACGCCGGTACTACATGGAAACCCATATTTGACGATCAGCCATCCTATTCCATCGGCTGTGTGACCATCGACCCGTCCAATACAGAAACAATCTGGGTTGGAACCGGGGAGAATGTCGGCGGCCGTCATGTTGGTTACGGCGATGGAATTTATCGCAGCAAGGATGGCGGAGCCAGCTGGGAAAACCTGGGATTAAAAAAATCATATCACATTTCCGAGATCATTGTCCATCCCCAAAAATCCAATATCGTCTGGGTAGCAGCCCAGGGCCTGTTGTGGAATAAAGGTGGAGAACGCGGCCTTTATAAAAGCACTGACGGTGGGATGAAATGGAAAAAAGTTCTTGGGGATGATAAATGGACCGGCGTGACTGATATTGTGATCGATCCGCGAAATCCGGACGTCTTATATGCGGCTACCTGGCAGCGTCACCGCAATGTGGCCGCCTATATGGGCGGCGGGCCAAATACCGGCGTTCACCGTTCTGCAGACGGCGGTGAGACATGGGAAAAATTAAAAAACGGATTACCCGAATCAAAAATAGGTAAGATCGGGCTGGCAATTTCACCAATCAATCCTGATATAATTTATGCGGCCATTGAGCTGGACCGCCGTACCGGCGCCGTATATCGCTCTGCAAACCGCGGTGTAACCTGGAAAAAAATGTCGGACACTGTTTCCGGCGGCACGGGTCCCCATTATTACCAGGAATTGTATGCCAGTCCGCATCAGTTCGATCGCATCTATCTTGCCGATGTACGTATGCAAGTATCTGAGGACGGTGGCAAAACCTTTACACGTATGCCGGAAAAGTTCAAGCATTCGGATAATCATGCCCTGGCCTTCCGCCCCGATGATCCGGAATATTTACTGGTTGGAACCGACGGCGGTCTGTATGAAAGTTTTGATCTGGCCGCCAACTGGAAATTCATCGCTAATCTGCCCGTGACCCAATTTTACAAAGTTGCGGTGGATGATGCGAGGCCTTTCTATAATATATACGGCGGTACGCAGGATAATTCCACTCAGGGCGGTCCATCGCGTACGGTGTGGAGTCGTGGCATAGAAAACAGCGACTGGTATATCACCCTGGGCGGTGACGGACACCAACCGGCAACAGAACCCGGAAATCCGGATATTATTTATTCCGAATCGCAACAGGGATACCTATCCCGGATCGATGTTACCACCGGAGAAATCCTGTCGATCCAACCGCAGCCTGAGGCCGGAGAGGATTATGAGCGGTTTAACTGGGATTCACCCATCCTGATCAGTCCACACTCGCCTACCCGGATATATTTCGCTTCGCAGCGTATCTGGCGATCAGATAACCGCGGTGACAGCTGGACGGTAATTTCTCCCGATCTGACACGAGACCAGGAACGGATTACCCTGCCGATCATGGATCAGACCTGGAGCTGGGATGCTACCTGGGATTTTCTGGCTATGTCCAATTACAACACCATCACCTCTCTGGCCGAATCACCGATTCAGGAAGGTTTGCTTTATGCCGGAACCGATGACGGATTGATCCGGGTTAGTGAGGACGGCGGAAAAAACTGGCGCAGCATAGAGGTGGGAGATCTGCCCGGTGTGCCGAAAACAGCATTTGTCAATGATATCAAGGCAGATCTGTTTGATGTAAATACCGTGTACATTGCCCTGGATAATCATAAATTCGGCGATCTTCAACCCTATCTGTTAAAAAGTGCCAACCGCGGAAAAAGCTGGAAATCGATCAGGGGAAATCTTCCCGATCGTACACTAATCTGGCGGATAGTGCAGGATCATGTAAAGCCTGAGTTATTGTTTTCCGCTACTGAATTTGGCGTCTATTTTACAATAGATGGCGGTAAGAAATGGATGAAACTTAAAGGCGGTGTACCGACTATCTCTTTTCGCGACCTGGCCATACAGCGGCGCGAGAATGATCTGATCGGGGCATCATTCGGACGCGGATTCTATATCTTTGATGATTACAGCGTTCTGCGCAATGTTTCCATAGCCCAATTAAAGAAGGAAGCCACGTTATTCCCGGTGCGTAAAACCTGGTGGTATATCCAGCGGCAGCTTGGTTACATTGGGGGCGCCGCTCATTATACGGCCCCCAATCCACTATATGGCGCCGTCTTTACCTATTATCTCAGGGATGCAATGAAAACCCTGAAGCAGATCCGTCAGGAAAATGAGAAAGAAAAAACTGAAAAAAAACAGCAAGTGACGTTTCCCGGATGGGATAAAGTTGAGCAAGAGAGAAAACAACAAGAGCCTGAGATTTGGTTTACAGTAAAAGATGAGACTGGAAATGTCATTCGCCGGGTTAAAGGCGCAAACAAAAAGGGCTTTAATCGCATTGCCTGGGATCTCCGTTATCCACCAACCGATGCAATCAGCAGCAAGGCGGATCTGGGTGAGAATTACATCGGCGCCATGGTTGCACCGGGTACATACTCGGTTGCCATGTCAAAAAAGGTAGACGGAGAAATCACCGAATTGTCCGGGCCGGTGACATTCACGGTTGAAAAATTATTTGATGGCGCGCTACCCGCTGCCGATCCTAAGGAAGTGGCTTCCTTCTGGAAAGAGGCCGAGCGATTAAATATATCCATGACAGCCGCGACAAAAGTACTCCGGAAAACCCTGGCGAGAGTTGAACTGCTACAAGGAGCGTTAATGAGAACCACATCAGCGCCGGGCAATCTGGACAGTGAATTACATCAGTTGCGGCAGACATTGCTGGCACTGGATGAACAATTGAACGGCAATGCCTCCAAGCGGCAGGTCGGTGAAAAGCGGAAACCGACGATTGCAGCGCGACACGGCATGGCATCCGGTGGAAACTTCGGCTCCACATATGGCCCAACACCGAATCACAAGCGCAGCCTTGAAATTGCCGGTATCGAGTTAAAAACGCTAATATCCGAACTCAACAAAATCACAAATCAGGATCTACCAAAATTTGAACAGAAACTACGGGACGCCGGGGCACCCTGGATTGACGGCCAGCAAATCCCGGAATACTAGATCAGATCAGGGATCCACAATAATCCATAGCGCAACTAGTGCTGCAATCAAATTATTACTGACCCTCCCCCTTTAATCCCCCTCCCTAAATGCGTTTAGGGAGGGGGAAAGAGGGGGTGGGTTATTTATCAAATTTAAAATTCATTTTTCTACTCACTCCGGGACTCAGGGACTTTGCATCTTTGTCGCTTTGTTACTTTGTCTCTCTGTCACTAAGATAATCAACAAATTTCTTTCTAAACTTCTTCAGCTTCGGATTGATCACAGCGGCGCAATAACCCTGATCAGGATTGTCTTCATAATAATTTCGATGTTCTTCTTCTGCCCGATAAAATGCATCAAATGGTATGATTTCAGTAACAATTTCATTTGTAAACGATGGCGCCATTTCCTCAATGATAATTTCGGCTGTATTTTCCTGCTCCTCTGAATGGGTCAGAATAATACTCCGATACTGGGTTCCATGATCCACGCCCTGATAATTAAGCGTGGTTGGATCATGCGTACTTAAGTGAATACGCAGCAGATCAGCATAGGATATAGTTTCCGGATTAAAACTAACCTGCACGACTTCGGCATGCCTGGTCGTCCCGGAACAAACCTCTGCGTAGGTTGGATTTACAGTTGTCCCGCCACTATAACCGCTTTCTACTTTTTCTACACCTTTTAATTTCCGGAATATAGCCTCCGTACACCAGAAACAGCCACCACCATAGGTCGCTTTTTCCAGTCCGAATTCTATCTTTTTCAAAGCGATAGCATTCAGGCAATAACGCAAACCGCCGGGAGGCGGTCCATCGGGAAACACATGACCCAAATGCGCATCACAGGTATTGCAGGTTGTCTCTACCCGCGACATGCCAGATAACTGATCTTTATGATAAGCAACTGCATTTTCTCTGATCGGCTGGGTAAATGACGGCCAGCCGCTGCCACTCTCAAACTTCTCCGATGCATCAAACAGCAGTGTATCACAACAGACGCAGGCGTATATTCCGGGCTCGAACCGACTACACATCTCTGAGCTATGGGCGCGTTCTGTTCCCTTACTACGTGTAATATAATACTGCTCCGGAGT
>CAYULK010000029.1:0-18281 GCA_964445625.1 uncultured Calditrichota bacterium | reverse complement strand
TAGGCTTCATAGGCATGTTCGTCGCTGAATATATCGAAATCGGTTTTTCCGCGGACATCTCCAATAGCAATTGCGCCAAACCAGTCAATCATTGCTTTGCTCAGGAGTAAGAATCGGCTTTTGCGATCTTTAAAATAAATGTTATCCGGTACGGTATCTAAAAGTGCCTTGAACATGAATTGGTCACGCTTCAGGACACGGACCATTTCCTGTAATTTCTTAATTCTCTCGATATGTTTATCTAAATCGGTCCTTGCATTTGAAGATGTATTTCCGGCTTTCTTCACAATAAATCCTTATTTATTTTACTGAAGCGATCCTATAATATGTTACTTGAAAATATCGATTGGAAATATATAGACGAGTCTGTGAGAAATCTTTTTAATTTTTATCAGTACGTCATAACTAATTAATTATAATATGCGGTCACGTTTCTTAGTAATAATCGGCAGGCATAGGTGTGACTTTATATTTAAAGATAAGTAAGGGGTAGTTTATATTTTTGTTGCAGATAGAAAAAATTAGCTAAACAATCCGGGTTTGCCGCAATGCTTTTTGCCAGCCGGACAATAATCCGTCTCTTACCCCTGAATCAATTTGTGCGCTGAATAATTTTTCTCTTCCTTTTGTCCGGGTCAATTCATCGGTATTCTGCCATACGCCTGCTTTCAGCCCTGCCAATGTAGCTGCACCAAGGGCTGTTAATTCAACCATCTCGGGCCGGATAATAGATCTACCTATTATATTTGCCTGAAACTGCATCAAAAAATTGTTTGCCGTTGCTCCGCCATCCACAGCCAGTGTTTCAATTTTTACTCCTGCTTCTTCTTCCATCAGATGAATGACATCATGGGTTTGATAGGCCATGGATTCAAGAGCGGCACGTACTATGTGTGCCCTTTTGCAGCCCCGGGTCAGTCCGGTAATTGTGCCGCGTGCGTCAGGATTCCAGTGCGGGGCACCCAGACCGACGAATGCCGGCACGAAATACACACCGTCATTCCCGTTCAGTTCTAGCGCCAGGGTCTCACTTTCCGCGACATCTGATATGATCTGCAATTCATCACGGAGCCACTGGATTACCGCCCCTGCGACAAATATGGAACCTTCGAGAGCATAACAGGGATTACATTGTCCATCCACGGCCACCGTGGTAATCAGCCCTTTTTTCGAAAAAACAGGCTTGCTCCCGGTATTCATGAGTATAAAACAACCTGTTCCGTATGTATTCTTTACCTGACCGGGTAAAAAACATTTCTGTCCGAATAATGCCGCCTGCTGGTCACCGGCAACTCCTAAAATGGGAATACCCCTAAGTTTCGTGATAGCCTCGACGTCGCCATAATGATCTGCAGATTTTTTAACATGCGCGAGTAATGATTCCGGGATATCAAGAAGATCGAGCAATTCCGGATCCCAGGATAGCTGATTAATATTATACATCATGGTCCGTGATGCATTGGTATGATCTGTGGCATGAATTTTACCATTTGTCAGCTTCCAGATTAGCCAGGAATCAATGGTACCGAACAGAAGATTATCAGGATTAAGATTGGGTATATTTTCCAGTATCCACTTTATTTTTGTTCCACTGAAATAAGCATCTACAGGTAACCCGGTCTTTTGCTGTATTAAGTCACTATGCTTTTTTAGTTCATCGCAAATGCCGGCTGTGCGCCGGCATTGCCATACAATTGCATTATATACCGGTTCACTTGTTGTTTTATCCCAGAGTACGGTGGTCTCGCGTTGATTGGTGATCCCGATGGCAGCAATTTCTCCCGAAAAATCCGCTAATAATTCATTAATCGTTTCCAGGACAGTTTCCCAAATTACCATGGGATCATGTTCGACCCATCCCGGTTTTGGATATATTTGCCCGAACGGCCGGTATGCTTTTTTTACTGCTTTTGCATCCTGATCAAATATAATTGAGGTGGTTCCGGTGGTTCCCTGGTCAATTGCTAGAATATGCATGGCTATTTTTTCCTAACGCAAGACGCAAAGTTTAAAACGTTTTATTTTATTTGTTCTTGTTGTTAACGCTTTATGTTTCTTTGTAAATAATTCGTGTAATTCGTGGGTATCTTTGCTTTGCGTTCTCAGCGCCGCGCCTGCCCCGAAACGCGGGATCTTCGACCGGCGGGCAGGAACTCGGCGTTTATTAAATTTATTAAATTTTACTTCAAATATTTTTTTTCATAGAACTTTTGACATTACTCCCAGGTTGTCTTTGGATCGCATTAGATACTACTTGATCCACTGATCAACATCCCTGAATACGAGTTCTTTATCAATATCATTATGAGGCTCATGGAATCCACCAGGATATATATGCAGCTCTTTTTCACGGATTTGAACATTCTCGAAAAATGTCCGGCTTCCGGCCGGAGGAACCAGCTGATCCGATGCACCATGGTATATTAAAAGAGGTTTGTTAAAATCCTTTGCATGGGCCTGTGTCCATTCAATAGCAGCTGTCAATTCGGTACCAAATCGGGCTGAAGCAGTGCTATGCACAAGAGGATCTTCCTGATAAATTTTTATAACATCCGGATCACGCGAAATTGAATTTACATCCAGTTTTGTATCGATAGAAAAACCCGGCCGGATTTTTGAAAATATCTTGCTGATCATAACCAGAACCGGAGATATAGCGGGTTGTGCCAGAAGTGGAGCCGAGACAATAACGGCCTTAATATCTTCATCCGGATTTGAAAGGATATAATTCAATACAATAAGCCCCCCCATACTATGACCCATCAGAATAACCGGCAGATCTTTCTCATTATCACGGATCAGTTTTAGAAACAGATGCAGATCCTTCCTGAATTCTGCCCAGGCCATGATATGGCCACGATTCCCTTCCGACCGGCCATGCCCGCGGTGATCAAATCCATACACGGCAAATCCCTGAGGCAGAACATGATTTACGATGTTCATATACCGGCCACTATGTTCACCGAAACCGTGAACGATGGCAATAATTGCATTTGCGGTGCTGTCCGGTTGCCAGGATTGGTAGAAGAGATTTAAATCATTGGCGCCGCTGTAATTTCCTTCACTATGTTTCATATTATAGTCCTTCTAGTTAAATACCGCTTCAAAACACATCCCCTTCTCATCAGGACCGATCGGTACCAGGAATATACTGAACTCACCTAATTCTTCATGGGATACGGGATAAATTCCCTGTGTCATCTCAAGATTGCGCGGGCCTCTGAATACAATTGAGAACGATTGCCGGCCATTTCTTTCAGCACTATTTTCATTAATTGTAGTCTCTGTAAGTTGTACGACTAAAGTGGTATTGTCTTCCAATTTAATCTGAAATTTTTGTTCTAGCAAAGGTGAAAAGTCTTCAAAAGTCAGTTTTTCAAGCATGCTTGCTCCGTTAGTCTGTTAATCAAGCTATAAGGTAATGAACTGAATTAGAGAAAGTAGAAATGAGAGATGAAAAACATTTGACAGGGATCTGATAATGACAATATTCGCCTATCGCCTATCGCCTATCGCCTATCGCCTAATTCCTAATCCTCCTCCTGTGGTAACTTCTCCATCAAGTAATACACCCCCGTATCCCCAATCCGGACAAATCCTAGCCTTTCATAAAGCCGGAGTGCCGGATTATATTTTTCTACATGTATCCGGACAGGTTTTTTTACCTTTGCTGCGTCCACAATAATTTCAGATAACAAGCCAGATCCGATGCCTTTATTCCGATATTCGGAAATCAGGGCAATATCGATCAGACGTATTTCATCCTCTCTGTGATCTATGTATAAGCGACCGACAGGTTTATCATCGATTTGGATAATTTGAAAGTCTGCACCGGAGAACTGTTCCGTGTAGAACTGATGTTGTGCTATAAATTGTTGTCTGAGGAAGGTTTCTTTTTCAAAATCTGTCCAGCCGGTTTGGGAGATCTCATCCTCTCTTGTGCCGGCATACAATGTGTACAGGAATGGCTGGTCATCTTCCGTAATCGGCCGGAATACAACCTTTTTACTCACCAATATTTACTCCGGCTACGAATTGCAAGGATTTCATAGATTTAATTCCGGGATGGAAACAGGCCCCGCAGGGCAATAACAAAATTTAGTGCGAGATATGGTTGCATATTATTATGCTGCTGATCTCCGCCTATACTGGCCAGGCTTGGGCCGGACATGGACGAATTTGGCGGCGCTGATCCATAATTTGTACCGTCTGAGTTGGCCGCCCAGGCATTCCCGGCGGGATCTTCTAATGTTGCATCACTAGTGGCAGCACCGGCCTGATGTGTATGTACCGCTAATTCCGGAATTGATAATGCAGGTCCTTCTGTGCCGGCTTTGGTGCCGAGATGGTTAGTTGTACCGGTGTGAATCGGTGTTCTGCCTCTCAGATCAGGCAAGGCAAAGGTTATACGCCCGTCGCCACCATAAGTCGTTCCCAGCAATGAATATAATGATTGATTTTGATTAATTGGTAAAATTTGTCCATCACAGAAGGCATATCCGCGTGGTGCAAAATTGAAACCTACGATCTTTATCTCAGCTAAAAAAGGTTCACTCATTCCTTATCTCCTTTTCTGATTTTAAGCAAACATCAGTTTCTGGAAGGATATATGCCAACTAGTGCAATAATATAATTTAATGCCAGGTAAGGTTGCATATTATTATGGGCCTGGTTGCCTCCGACCGCACCAATGGCCTGAGAGCTCAAACGGGTATTGATATCCGCCGCCGGGCGATAAAACTCATTTCCGCTTCCTTTACCCCAGGTATGCGATGCCGGATCTGACTCGTTATTTTCACCGGTATTTGCACGTGGAGTATGCGTATGTGCCGGAATTTGAGATTCATTTAAAACAACACTCTTCTGACCACCGGTATATCCCAGTCTGCGTTGCGTTAACCCGGGTCCCCTGCCGGCGTGAATCGGGGCACGATCCGTGAGATTCGGTAACGCTGTAGTGGTTCGTCCATCACCGCCATAGATGGTTCCAATCAGGGAAAAAAGTGCGGTGTTTTGCGCAATGGGCAATAGCTGGCCATTACAAAAAGCATAACCTCTGGGTGCAAAGTTTCCGGCAAAAATCTTTATTTCGGCTATAAAGGGTTCGCTCATAATTAGTCTCCTCAAGTTCTTGACGGATAAATACCGAAAAGGGCAATGATAAAATTGATGCATAAATTTGGCATCATATTGCTATGCGATTGGCTGCCACCGGCACTGTCGATGGCTTCGGCGGCCAGATCTGTATCCGGATCCGCATTGGAGTATGCCAATGGTGGGCCGCTGCTTGCGGCCCAATGACGGTCTTCCGGATTGCCACTGTCACCGGGTTTATTAAGTGCCTGAACAGTATGTGTATGATTCGGGATCTCATTTATTGACAGGGTATGAGTTTCACTTCCGCCTTTTGCACCGAGCATGTGTTGGGATAATCCAGGTCCGGTTCCGGCATGTATTGGAATACGACCGCGCATATCGGGAAGTGCAAAAGTAATTCGACCGTCTCCACCGTAGGTGGTTCCCAGAAGTGAGAATAAGGCATCATTCTGAGAAACGGCCAGTAGTTGTCCGTCGCATAGCGCCCAACCTCTGGGTGCAAAATTACCCGCAAACATTTTGATTTCACCAACAAACGGCTCGGACATTTCAGCCTCCTGATTTGAACTGTTCCCTTAAAACATAATAAAGACTTTTCTTTCGCATTGTGAGTAAGAACACAAAATCGCGAAGATGAATTGTATATTATTATTAAAGACAATGTAAAGCTTTTACTAAAAATTACGATTAATCTTTTCATTGTCAAGCAGAAATAATAATTAATTTTTCTTGCTATTTATCATTTTGATATGACTTTTAGACAGGAAAAGGTTATTTTGCCAAGATTGACACCAGTCATTATCCTCGTTCCCAGGTTGTACTTGGGAACGCACATAGATTTTAAGTAATACCGATTTTGCATTACGGAGGCTTTATGGCAAGCAATGATAAAAACAAATCTGCTCTTACCCGCAGAAGTTTTTTAGGTACAGCAGGCTTGGCTCTGGGTATATCCACTCTGACCCCCTTAATACCGGCTATTGACTCAGCTCTAAGATTTGGAAATAAAAAGTTGTCCGGTAATATGCTTAAATTGGGTGTATTACTTCCTGCTTCAAATATATATCCTGCAATGGCAGAGAATTTTTATTCCGGATTAGAACTGTCTCTGGCACAGACAGACGATCAGATTTTGTGCACAAAACCGGTTCTGATGCCGGAGTCATTAGGGTTTGGACTGTCATCAATTTTAGAAAAATCAAAAAAGCTGATTCAGGATGATGGTGTTGATATTGTAACCGGGATAATTTCCGAGTCTGTTTCCGGGGATTTAAGAAGTTTATTTGAAGATAGCGGTAAATTTCTTGTCGCAAATCATACAGGAGCAAATATATTAGGTCCGCACGAACACAGTCCAAATATTGTACATAATTCACTTAATCTCTGGCAGGCCAACTATGCTATGGGTGTGTGGGCTGCAAAAAATATTGGCCACAAAGCCGTTGTCGTCTCATCATTTTACGAAAGTGGATATGACGCCCTTTATGCCTTCAATATGGGTTTTGAATCGCAAGGCGGAGAAGTCCTCAAAACGTGTATCACAAATTTGCCGGCCGAAATGAAAAATACAGACAAAGTGATTTCCGGGATAGAGAAGTATTCGGCTGATCTGATCTTTGCTTCCTTTTCAGGCTCAGAGGCCAATGATTTTATATCTGAATTCACGAATTCAGATATAAGCAAAAGAACACCGTTATTAGGATCCGGTTTTCTGGTAGCAGAAAATATATTTTTGAACCAGGGCGGTTTTAAAACCGGAATTAAAACATGTCTGCCATGGGCGCCTGGGTTGAAAAATAAAACATATCAGGATTTCCAGTTAAAATTCAGGAAAATGACGGGACGGGCAGCTGATGCTTTTGCGGTTTTGGGCTTTGAATCTGCGTTGCTGATCGCAAAAGTGGTGGAAGCGACAAACGGAAATTTGGAAAACCAGGGCCGGGTTCGGGAGGTACTTTTCAGCAACCGGCTATCCGGACCACGTGGCAATCTTAAATTAAATAAGCGTACACATCTCTTTGAAAGCCCGCTTTACCTCAGGGAGTTAAGGAAGGAAAGTGGGAAGCCGGCTAATGTGGTAATTTCTGAATTAAATCCGGTTGAAGACTCTATGATTGGATCGGAAAACTTAAAGTCAGGTTGGTTAAATCCATATTTATGTGCCTAACATTATTAATAGTAAAAAACGACGATTCTTTGGAGGGACTATGATCGCCCGACATAAATACTTTCATCAATTAAAAAAGAACATCTGTGTCCGGATTCTTTTTATACTGGGAGTAATAAGTTTTTCCTTTACTCCGCTTGAAAATGAGACTGTGAAAAGCCGCAAAAGTCCGGCAAATGCAGATCAAATACAGCCGGTTCGGTCTTCGCTGATAGAACAGGACCAGAGATTATTACCAATGGTGGTCATTGATACAAATCTGATCCGGATAAGTCAGAGCCCGATCATTCATCTTCCTGATCCGGCTTTTGTAATGCCGGCCGCGGCTGATTTTCGAATAAGCGCTTCCGGTGGACTGGGCACAGCCGGTTATAACCAGGCCCAGGTTCCGGCAGTGGCTTATAATTCTTCCGATCGCCAATACCTGGTAGTGTGGCAGGGTGATGATGATTCCGGTAGCAAGGATGAGATATATGGTCGTATAATGGATGCCTATAATGCCCGGATTATTAGCGATTCCGATTTCAGAATTGCCGAATTTACGGGTAATGATGAATATGATGTAAAGCATCCTGATATTGCATATAATTCTCTATTAAATGAATACCTGGTTGTCTGGCAGGGTGTTCATAATGATTCTGCCGGCACAACAACCGGTCTTCAGGCGGAAGAAATATTTGGACGCCGCATTTCTGCAGACGGTACATTGTTGAATTTAGACGGAACACCGGGCGATGCTGCAACCGGATTTATGCGCATAAGTTATATGGGAACCGATGACTTAAATGGCAATTATAACGGGTACTATCCGGCAATTGCATATAACAATAGTTCAAATTCATATTTGATCGTCTGGTATGGTGATGATGAAGGTGCAGGGACTCGCGATAATGAGTTCGAAATATTTGGCCAGATTTTAAATTTTTCAGGAAATACATTAACTGAATCCGGCAATAATTTTCAGATCAGTGATATGGCCGGTGATAACGGCACCAGTGATAATGATGCAAAAAAACCGGATGTTGTGTTTAATTTAGTAGCTAGCGAATGGTTTGTCGTCTGGGAAGGTGAAGACGGGAATGCGGGTGAGCCCGAGATCTATGGACAACGTTTAAATGCCGATGGCTCCGAAATAAACACTCCGGAGCATAATTTCAAAATTAGTGCCACACCGGCACCCGGAAATGAAGCCCGTAATTCGAGTGTGATATGGAATTCAGCGGATAATCAGTATTTGGTTACATGGTGTGGAGAGGGAAGTGGTGTAGTAAATGAATTTGATGTGTTTGGTAAAATTCTGAACAATGACGGCACAGCAACGGGTACGGGCGCTGAGTTCAGAATAAGCGATATGGGGCCTGATGGGAACACAAATTACCGGGCATTCGCACCCCGGACCGTATATAGCACTTTTGATAATGAATTTCTTGTTATCTGGTCCGGAGATGATGACATAATGCCTCTGATGGATGGCGAATTTGAAATTTTTGGCCAACGTGTTACCGCCGGTGGAAATGAGGTCGGACTGAATGATTTTCGTATCAGCGATATGGGACCTGATGGATTTACGCAATATGGCGCTCATATACCTGCATTAACATATGCCGATTCCGATTTAAATAGTTATCTTACAATTTGGTCAGGCGATGATAATACCGAGACCGTTGATGATGAACTCGAAATATTCGGACGGATGATCAGCCCGGTGGCTGATGTAGCGGTTATAAAAACTGATGGGGTTACAAGTGTCATTGCCGGATCTGAATTGACGTATACAATAACTGTTTTTAATAACGGTCCTGATGATGCGGTAAATACCATTGTTAACGATGTTTTTCAACCTGAATTCAAATATGTAAACTGGACTGCCGCCGGAACGGGAGGGGCAACCGGGTTTGAAACTGCCGGGATAGATGTTATTGCCGATACCGGTATTGGTCTGCCGGCAGGTGCTACTCTTACCTATACCATTAATACGATTGTCGACTCCAGTCTGGATCAGGGTACATTATTATCGAATACCGTACAGGTTTTGGATGTGCTTGCTATTGATCCTGATCTGTCGAACAACCAGGCAACGGATAACGATACAGAAGTGCTTCGTATCGCTGATCTGGCAATAACGAAAACAGATAATTCCACTATCGTTCTGGCGGGAGACACTTTGATTTATACGATCATTGTATCAAACCTGGGACCGGTGACCTCACGCAAAACGACTGTTATCGACAGTTTTCCTGATGAATTTACATCGGTTGAATGGACTGCAGAAGGTGTTGGCGGCGCGGCCGGATTTGATCCGTCAGGCACGGGTAACATAATCGATACACTCATTTTTCTACCAAAGGGTGCTTCGGTAACCTATACCGCATTTGCTGCCGTCGATCCGGCTACTGAAAATAACACGGTACTGAGCAACACAGCTTCTGTAATGGATAGTGTGGCTACAGATCCGAATCCGGCCAATAATTCTGCAACAGATGATAACACGGTCGTCATTACAGATAATGAACCGCCAATATTTACACTGGCAGATCCAAAACGACTATGGCCACCAAATCATAAATATGTCCCGATGAATATCGATGAATTTGTTCTGTCAGTAGTCGATAGCGTTGACGGTCCTATACCGGTTTCTATGGTAGTAATTGATTCAGTGACCAGTGATGAACCGGAAAATGTTCACGAGGGCTGGGAAGACTGGTTTCAGTTACTGCTGGATTGGTTCAGAAATCTGGATTGGGGACATGATGATGACGAAGCGGCCGCTAAAATTGCCGAGACTTACCTGACGGAAGATGGTACCGGAAACGAACTCAATTGTTTCTGGGGAGATGGTTATACATTTAATGATATGGTTATCGGAGATGATTGTCGTTCCGTCAAACTTCGCGCTGAGCGAATGGGTAGCGGAAACGGGCGTGTTTATAATATCTATCTGTCGGTAAGTGATTCAGCCGGGAATAAGGCGGATACCATTTATGTAGTAACCGTACCCAAGAGCAAGAAGAAACCGGCTGTTGATGATGGTCCGATATACACAGTTGTTAGTAATTGTCATGAGGAAGAAGCACAGATTTCACTTCAGAAAATAGCAACACCGGAAATTCCGGATCAGTATGCCTTGTTGCAGAATTATCCAAATCCGTTTAACCCGGAAACAGAGATACGTTTTCAAATTCCCGAAGCTGGTTTTGTGGGAATCAGGATATACAATATGCTTGGTCAGCAAATAAGGCTTTTGACGAGTCAGAACTATGAGGCAGGTTATCATTCAGTTCGCTGGAATGGCCGCGATGCCCGGGGATCGAATGTGGCCAGTGGTGTGTATATCTATGAATTAAGAACCGGTTCTTTTGTGGCACATAAGAAGTTGGTATTGACGAGATAGCATTTATAAAAGATTGGGAACTGGGAACTTGGAATTTGTAACTTGGAGTATTGGCCTAAAATTTGCGGATAAAGATGTATGCCGAAGAAGTTGGGTGAACTGGAAGTATATATCTTATCCGAAGAACTTTCTAATCTCATTTGGGAGATGGTAAAGAATTGGAATTATTTCGAAAAAAGAACCATTGGTAATCAACTAGTTCGGGCAGCTGACTCGATATCGGCAAATCTCGCCGAGTGTCATGGCAGATTTCACTATAAAGATAAACAAAAATTTGGATATTACGTTCGCGGCTCATTCGAAGAAACAAATGTTGGTTAAGAAAATGTCATCACAGAAAATTGCTGAATAATGATCAACTAATGACTGCTAAGACCTACACTAATAAAATTGGTCCCAAATTAAATAGTTTTATCAATACCTTTAAACACCCTCGTACTTGATCATAACATCTATTTGCTCAAACCCCAATTCCCAATACCCAGTTCCCATTTACGAGTTCCCAATTCCAATTTCCCAGTTCCTAATTCCTCAACCCTGTCTTCTGTGTCTTTTAATAATCAAGATAGTAATTTTAGCTGCCAAAGGTCACTATCACTCTTCTGTATCAGAGGTTCGATGGCCAGCTTACCTGTCCGGCCAAGGCTTTTTTCCAGGTAGGAAAGTTCGGTGAATTTTTCCTTGATATCATCTCCAACCGGAATATTGAATCCACTCTCCTGCATAAGCAAAGCTCCTTTCGCACATATAGACAATTCAAGGTATATCTGCAGGTAACAGATCATATCGCCCATAGTTTCACCAGAAAATTGGTCCATAATTGTCTGTAGATATATTCCAATTTTTGTCTCGGATAAAGTTCCGGATTTGATGTATTCCAGAATTGTCACATCTGTATCAAGTCCAACCTCCAGCCAGGTGCGCAGGTGACGTTCGCTACGCATAAATACAACACCAACGATCATCGGAAGCAAAATAAGTTGTCCGAGGGTCATGATGATCGGTCGGAAAAAAAAGTGATTGAAAAATGAATGAATAAAAATGGCGATGATAAACCCATGAATTAATATTTTAACATTTTCATATCCATGGCGGTCCAGCATATTTTTTGAAATTATTGCCAGAATGGCTGTGGTACCGCCATGCATCACGGCAGTGCCAAGACCACGAATGATCCAGATGATTAATTTATGATGTTCCAGAGATTGTAAATAATAGAGGTTTTCTATAAAGGCAAAACCGGCACCTATGGCAAAACCATAAATCGCTGCATCAATCATAAAGCCAATTTTTCGTCTCCTAAGCAGATAAAAAATATACAATGCCTTTGTACTTTCCTCAACAACCGGAGCGATATACCTCACATACGCGATCTGTTCTATACCTGATTTTGCCAGGATGAATAAATTTATTCCCAGGCTTACCAAAGCGGCCAGGCACCCGATGAAGATTGTAATCAGTATGTCCCGCCATTGAACCAGTTTAAAACTGTCAAAAATAACGAGCATACCAAGAAAGATAAAAACGGGTACTATACTTACTGCTATTTCGATCAGGGTTGTTAACATCAGTCCGTTGATATAATTAAACTCGCATTACATTATCTTAAGCGAGATCATAAATTCATCGGTTGCCTTAATATCTTCTTCAAGGGCACGTGCAAATCCGATAGAAAAAGTGGAACTAAGATTAGAAAAAAGAACCAAACGAAAATCCAATTGTCCGCCAATATTGAAGAGAGTGCGTCTGAAACCATACTGTTGCAGCGGTTCTGTCGCCGGTTCTCCGTCAATATTTGCCTGAATTGCTGAAGCAAAAAAGGCTGTCCGCATCCAGTTACAAAATAAAGCGGGAAATCCCATTTTGCGGAAGCGTATCGGGGGCAGATTCCATTCAAAAAGTAATTTCAGGTAATTTGTTCCACCAAACTCATTTATTTTTGTGCCGGGAAATGTATAATCTTCCCGATATCTTTTTTCTGATAAATGGTCGATCCGGTTGTTTCCGAATCCGCCGAAGAAGAAATTGGCAAATGGATCGTTCCGGTCTCCGAATGAATGTCCCACAGATGTACGTAACCATATTGATGAATGATTGATTGGCAGGGAGAGGCCGAAATCAAAGTTATTATATACCCGGAAAATGAATTTTTTGTTCACAAAATCATTATAACTAACCAGTTGCCATCTGATGCCCTGCTCATCATCTATCGCTCCCAATGATTTCTGCACATACTCATAGTCCAGAGCAAATCGGGCCGTAACCAGTTCCTTGGATGTGGCAACAACGTTCTGATAATCCGGTAATGTTTCAAGTCCTGCCCATCCTTCAAGAAAAATGATGAAATCCAGTTTTTTGGGCTCATCGAATATAAGCGTATTCAGATATTCTGCGCCAAGTGAGTATCCTTTACGGCTGGTTTTAGTAGGACCAAACAGATCGTAAAAATCAGCCCGGTTATAGGTAGTAAATATCTTCCAGTTCCAATGACTGAAGTTTGCCGCAAAATGCATTCGTTCCTCTACCGGCAGATGCGTATACGGTGAATAAGATGCATTCAGATCCAGGGAACTCAATCCTAATCCATCGGAAAAGTCCATACGAATACCAAGTCCGACATAATCCTTATAGCCTTGAATTACCGGGATAATAGAATTCATTCTTATATTACTGAAGGTATTATAATCGCCACGAAAGGTAATCAAAGAATCCAGATTGATTTTACGCGGTGATCCCAGGGACCATGATTTTAGTTCAGGATATTTTTTTATTACATGATTCCCAAGATACTCAATAGCACCTACATGGTCTTGTACGTTAATTGCCAGCTTTACCGGTACAAAACCATCACCGGTATATTCAAATGCAATCAGAGAATCCCGGCTGACAGGAATTGGTCTGAAAAAACCGGACCCGGCATTACTCAGAATATCCATATCCTCTCGGCCAAAATCATAGCGATAGATATTAGAAACACCGGAATAATACGACGAGCCGTACAGGTAATTTCCATCTTCAGAGAAAACAAAGTTGGCCGGACTGCTGACCTCGAAATCAAACAATACCTGGTATGAATTTTCTCCCTTGAGGAGTTTTTCTACATCCATTATGATCAGATTTTGTTTCCCGCTATTGTGGGAAAGTGCCGCTGTGATACGGTCACCGGATGGTGAAATATCTATATCGTAGATATCGCGTCCGTAAGGAAACGAATATATCTGGTCCCATTCATTATAGGGGTAAGGGATTCTTGCCAGAGTTGAAATACCATTAAAATGCCTTACGCACCAGAGGGAGCTATCCTGCCGGTTATATGCAAGACTACCACCTCTGAGTTCTTTTATCAGAATCTCTGATTTCCCGGTGTTAAGATTAAACAGGTTCAGATCACGCCAGCCATAGTTATTGGTTGTATAAAAAACATTTCCACTGCGGTGATCATAAGCCAGGGAAGCAACAAAATATAATGCAGCTCCCTTTAAATTTTTCAGTTTTTCAATTTCACCGCCGGCCAGATCTATTTCGGCCAAATGTGCCACCTGACCGGGATAGCGAATGGCTGTTAACAACTTATTTCTTCCGGGAATAAAATAAGATCGTGAAACAGATCCAAGGCTGGTTTTTGTGATTTTTCTGCCTGTACTGACCGGAAACTCGCGAATAGAATCAAGATTTGCTCTCTGCCAATTTTTTTCCCATTCGATCCAGTTTCGCCACTCCTCATCAATCGGTATATTATAAACTTTTTCAAATTGTGCTGAAAAATATTTATCACTTCCCTCATCTCTGGAGATCCAACGTATCAGCTTATCCGGACCATACAAATATCCCAGATAATTTAAGAACCGGGTGCCGTAGAGATAGGAATTTGCACCAACCTGAAAATCTATAGTGGTACCTTCGGATTCAAGCCCGATCATGTCATAAATATGGGTAGAGTCACGCACTTTTGTCCGGAATACCATCTCATCATAGGGACCAAGAGCCCGGCCCAGTCCCCCGGCCATCCAGGTCTCCATGAATACGGCTGCTCCCTCATGATACCAGCGCGGTGCATATTCTCTTGGATTGGTCAGATAACTATATGCAATAGAAAGCGGGTCCTGATGCATAGGAAATACTTTGCCGCCAAACACAGATCTGAAAAAATTATCAGCCGCCGTCGGTTTATCACCGGCTACAATATGAACCAGTTCATGATTCATCATCCAATTCATTCTTTCATTGGCCGGTCGGATTTCATATACATAACTAAAAGGTGAAATGGATACCTTGATATAATTTGTCGGAATACTAATGGCGCCGGCATTTCCGAAATCACCAAAATCCTCAAGCAAAATGGTGATTTTTTCTTTAGACCGGTAGTTAAAGATTTTGCTGTGGAAATTAAGCGCATTTTCAAAACAGCGCGCCAAATGTGGGACTACATACTCATGACCTTTACTATAATAGATTAAACGCAGGCGTTCAGTCTCAAGTGAAAACAACTGGGCATGGCAAATGGCATTATGCAGAAAGATTACCAGCAGCCCATGCCAGAAATGTCTTTTTAACATAAATACACCTAATTTATATTGTGATCGCTTTGTAACAGGAAATACAGAAAGAAATTAATAAATATAACTGAAATTTAATACAAATTATTTATTTTGAATAATTTATATCGCAGCACAGGGCTGCAAACAAATGAATTTTAACGACCCTCCCCCCGTCAGGGCCGGGCCTTTGACGGCCTTTCATCCCCCTCCCTAAATTTGTTTAGGGAGGGGGAAAGAAGGGGTAGATTACAAAGGTAAGCCTGATAATAATAGAATCAAATAATATTATTCCAATAATAAAAGAAGAGTCCCCGGCTATTATCCGGGGATCTCTCCTTCTCGTTCCCAGGTTGTACTCGGGAACGTTCATATTGAATATTGTTATCTCAAATCAAAAGCTGGACTGGGCAGCGCGGCTCAATGCACTTCTGATTTGCGCATTTTTTGCCATTGCTGCGCGGACAGCGGCACTTTTCATCATAGCATCGCGAAGTTGTGCGTTCTTTATCATGGCAGCCCGGGCTGCGGCACTTTCTGTTAACGCAGATCGAATCTCAGCATTTGCAATCATGGCATCCCTGGCGGCTGCATTTTTTGCCATTGCATCTCGAAATAGCGCACTTTCCATTAACGCCGCACGAGTTTTTACTTCGTTCATCATTGCCGCTCTGGCTGATGCATCATCCATCAAGGCAGCACGTATTTTAGCATCATTCATTAATGCTGCTCTTACTTTTGCATTGTCAAGCAGAGCCGCCCGGGTTGCAGCATTATCTAAGGCAGCCGCGCGTGACTGGGCATCACTGGTCAAAGCAGCTTTAATTTGGGCATCGTCCACAAGGGCAGCCAGAGCATGTGCATTTTTATCCATTGCTGCCCGAACCTGGGCATTGTCTTGCATGGCAGCTCGTAATGCAGCGCTTTTAATCATGGCGTCACGGATCATTGCATCATCCAGCAGAGCTGCGCGAGCCTGGGCATCTTTCGTCATTGCAGCCATTAATTTGGCATCTTTACTTATGGCAGCTTTAATTTGGGCATCGGCCGCTAGTGCAGAACGAAACCGGGCATCATCCAACAAAGCCGCACGGGTAGCCGCATCATCCATCAGGGCAGCACGTATAGTTGCATTTTCCATCAAAGCGGCACGAACCTGGGCGTTATCAAGAAAAGCGGCCCGAACTTCCGGATTATCAAGAACTTCTTCTATCTGATCGTTAGCAATCAGTTTCTGAAATTCATCATTCTGGAGCAGACTTTGGATCTCGGGATTGTCAAGCACAATGTCTTCATCTGATAACTGTGTTGCCCGGTAGCGTTCGGCTTTCTCAACACCACCAATGGTACCGGTTAAATCTGCCTCCTGCTGCGGCGGATACATAAAGGTCATATAAACGACTACAACCAAGATAACCGCAAATACGGTAATTAAAATACCTTTGCGTTGCTTATTCATAACAGAGCCTCCTGATTAAGTGAGTTTTATAAAGAGTTACTTGCTGTCAAATTATATTGAAAATACAAACCAAACTCAAAAAAGTTGGTCACGGAAATAAAATATTTTTCCTAAGGTGATTATCATTTGAAATAATTTGTATTGCCAATTTATCATAGCTTGTATCGTCCGCATCAAAAACCAGTTTTACATCAACGCCGGTTTCTGCAGATATTCTGATTCCACCAGGCGTGGTTTGTATATATATTGGATTAGCAGATTTTGTTTTATATCCGGCCAGATGATAATCCGGAGAGTCAAAATCCAGAATAAGATCAAATGGTTGCCGGGTATTTATTTCTACCTGACAGATTATACCGTTCCGTAATTGTTCCAACCGAAATATACCTGTTACATCAGCAGATTGCAGGGTAAAATGCTGCATATTGCCGGTCTGATCTACCCCGATTGAGCCACTTATATCTGAAACTGAATATGAATCATATTGAGTTAATAAACCGACACAAAAGGCGCCGATCAGCAGACCTGCAGCAAAAGCAACAGCCATTTGTCTCCGTGGTCTGATAAATTTGATAATAAGTGTATTGAACTTCTGCCGGATCGGGACAGATTTTTGATAGCGATGAGGATCAATCTTATCCCATATATTGTCTGCCAGTGATGCGGGCGGATCGATCAATGGAACCCGATCAAGCGCAGCAACGGTTTTTTGCATATTTTCATATTTCTGACGAATTTTGTCATCTGAGATCAGAACATGATCAAGAGATTCTTTCTCACCAATCGAGATCTCGCCATCGATCTGCTTATTTATCAGTTTTAATAAATCTGACTCATTCATTGGTATTTATTCCCTTTTTTGTCAGCGACTCCGCCAGTAATTGTCGCGCAGAGTAAAGTCTGGATTTTACAGTTTTCTCTGATAGTCCCAATGTATCACTGATCTTGCGATATGAATAATCAAGGAAGTGCCGGAGAACAATTATTATTCTAAAGTCGGGATTCAATTCCGCAATTGCCCGTGAAATTATCTGATTAAGTTCACTCTCATGTGTTTGAGCATCAGGATTTTTTTCATCTGATTTATAGTCTTCCGGTAATTCCTGGATCTTTTTATTCCGCTTAATAAAGTTGATTGCCTCATTAACAGCAATGCGGTAGATCCAGCTGTAAAATTTATGTCTTGTATTATACTTTTTCAGATTCTCATACACTTTTACAAAGACAGCCTGTGTTATTTCACCCGCATCGTCAAAATCCTGCGTCATTCTATAGATCATATTAAATATGATTTTTTGATACCTGTTGATGATATCCTTAAATGCGCAGGTATCTCCCTGCAGACATCTGGTGACAAGTATCTGATCTTCGCTGTCTTTCATAATTACAATTGAATCAGTAAAAAGTTGATATTTTTTTTATTCAATTTCAAAAATAATATCGAATCGGGCATATTTAAATATTTCACGTACATGGTTATTCATATTTATCAGTTTTAATTTACAATTTTTCGCCATGAGCCGTTTTTGTGTCATCAAAAGTACACCGAGGCCGGCACTGCTGATATATTCAAGTTCAGCAAAATCGACTATGGCAGACTCTTCAATCAGATTAAAAGCTTTCCTGGCATTT
>CAYULK010000028.1:0-18877 GCA_964445625.1 uncultured Calditrichota bacterium | reverse complement strand
AATTATTCACGTCGTTATCTGGAGTCCATGCTTGCTCAATTGATGGGTGGAAGATCGGCTGAGAAGATTGTTTTCAATCATTTAACCACCGGTGCAGGAAACGATATTGAACATGCGACGGAGATTGCACGTAAAATGGTCTGTGAGTGGGGTATGAGTGATGTTCTGGGACCCGTGACTTTTGGTAAAAAGGAAGAAGAAATTTTCCTGGGAAGAGAAATTGCACAACACCGGGATTATAGTGAAAATACAGCTAAGGAGATCGATAAAGAGGTCCGGCGGATAATTACTGAAGCAGAAAAAAAATCTGAGGATCAACTACGAAAAAATGTAGATATGCTGCATAATCTGGCCGCAGCTCTTCTCGAATATGAAATTCTGGATGGCGAACAAATTGATCTGATTCTTGCAGGGAAAAAACTACCAACAAAAAAAGTATCCGAGTCAGCAACAGAAAAAAAACCTAAAACGAGGGCAAGAAGAACACCCAAAAAGCCAAAATTAGAAGCATAATTAAGATACAATCCGGACCGCCGGTCCGGATTTTTATATACCTACTTATCGTGGAGAAAACCCATGCAGGACTTGAATCTTTATCTGTCTGGAAATGTACCGGGGGGATTTCTCCTCCTTTCTTTTATATTTGTTACCATAAATCTCGCCTTATACTTTCTTTATAAAAGTTCAAAATTATTTGATAACAAAGTATACCGCAGAAAATCATTACGCTTCAATATTTCTTTGATTACACTCTATATTTTTCTCTGGGTATATTTACAACCCCCGGGATTACCGGTCAGGGTAGCCTATTTGCCATGGCAAGACGGAGACAGTATTGATGTAAAAATATGTGAGGCTCTGCAACTTTCCTCAGAATCTTCCATAAGTGATGATTATTTCTTACATCGCTGGGAGTGGTTTTGTGAAACGGCAGATCCCGATTCAATTGCCAATCCGGAGTACAGAACCAGGCTTGCCAAATTATTGCAAATCGAATTATTTGTTACCGGTAAAATTCTACGGGGAGGCGGAACCAGGGTCTTTGATATATCGATTTATGACCAGGGGGATTTGATAAATAGTCAATTCAGAGCAGACAATTTTCGTAAAGGAATTCAGGAAATTGGATCTTTCCTGGCGGAGAAAACAGATTTTTTGGCATCATTGCAATTAACAGATTATACCGAAAAACAGATCAATTTAATATCCGGAACCAAACTGGAATTTCTTCACGGTAAATTTGAAAATGCTCTGTCATTACCCAAAAATGAAGGACGTGAAATAGATATTTTAAAAGCACGTGCACTAATCCAGAAGGGTCGCCAGGAGCAATCACCGAAAAAAAGAGCAAGTTTACAAAATATCGAGATCAATAAATATTTTCAAAAAGCACGGGTACTTCTTATCCCCTATAGTAAATCTGAGCAAGATAATGCCGGTTTAAATGTGAGTTTGTCCCGTATGTATATGCATATGGGTGATTATGAGACGGCTGAAATCTGCCTGAAACGGGCCTTCGCACAAGACCCATTTGATTCCCGCGTTTACTTTATGATAAGTTTTTTGCATAAAAGCCGTTTCGAAGATGTGGGTTTTGCAGACAGAAAAACCATTCTCGAAAAAGCAATCCGGCTTGACCCGGGATATGCCGATGCCGTATTTGAACTGGCAAATGAATATTATGTTACAGGTACCGGTACTGCTTCCGGATACAGTACAAATTATGCCCAGGATTTATTGCTGGAATACATGAAGATTAATCCAAACAAATACCAGGTGTTAAATTTACTCGGCAAGATATACCTGCAAACAAATTTTACCTTAGAAGCAAAAACTGTTTTCGAGAAATTGATTAAACTATATCCTGGTTCGGCAGAGATCAATTATAATCTTGGTGTAAGTCATTATCAGCTGAAAGAATTTGACCTGGCAGAAGCCCTGTTCAAAAAAGCAGTGGCAATTAATGATGATCTGGATTCTTATCTTTATCTCGGGGCCATTTATAAACTGCGCGGAGAACTTGATCTGGCGCTGGAATATTTTCGTGACCGTATCCGAAAAAAAACCGGTGACGATGATCACTATGCCAAAGAAGCGATGCGCCAGGTTAGGATTATATTAAATATGCAGAGTGAGGATTCATTGCAGGTTGGTGAAAATGAAGATAAAAATTCTGTGGCATTATAAACAACAAATTTCAGATGAAATATTCAGGGATTTTAATTTAACTTCTGATGGTTTTTTTGATTTGCCTGCCCTTACCTGTGCGCTTTTTGAAGATATCACGACAGAAGAGATCCGGATTTATAAATCTCTTCAATGTGCCCGACAGCTGCGCAAGATTAAAGATGGAAAATATTTGTATCTCTTTAATCACAGTGAACTAAAAGATTTTTTTTCACAGATTAGAAAGAAAGAACTCTCAGCCCGCTATAATCCGCTGAATGAACTACGGATAAAAACAGAAGCACTGAATTGTAAATATCAGGAGAGCGCCGGTTTTTATGGTCTTGATCTTTCAGAGCCCAGGGTAATGGCGGTCCTGAATGTCACACCGGATTCTTTTTCAGATGGCGGCCGTTATTTTGCGCCTGAGGATGCGTATCAGCACGCACTGCAATTGATCAGTGAGGGTGCGGATATCCTTGATATTGGCGGCGAATCTTCACGACCGGGTGCGATTCCGGTCCCGGATGAGGAGGAGCTGGAACGGGTTATTCCGGTGATCGAGCGCATCAGGAAAAATCCGGATATATTAATCTCGATAGATACGTATAAAGCGAATGTGGCCAGACAGGCCCTGGCAGCAGGCGCCAACTGGATTAATGATATTTCGGGCTTGCGGCACGATCCGGAGATGGTGACCGTAGCGCAGGAATGGCATTGTCCGGTGGTGGTTATGCATATGCTGGGAACACCGCGGACGATGCAGGAAAGACCCGGATATGATAATGTGATCACGGAACTACTGGATTATTTTTCAGAACGCATCAATTATCTCAAAGACGCGAATATAGTAAAAATCATTGTGGATCCCGGTATTGGTTTTGGCAAAAGGCTGGAAGATAATGTAAATATCATAAAGCATCTGCAGTTGTTTAAACAATTTGGCTACCCGGTTTTACTTGGCACCTCACGGAAAGCGTTTATCGGTCAGATAACGGAAAGAGAAAATGCCGGGCGGGAGGCGGGAACTCTGGCCAGTATAGCCGTATCGGTTCAGAATGGTGCTGCGATCGTCAGAGCCCATGAAGTGGGTTCCGCAAAAGATATATTAAGAATTGTCAAGCATTTATCATAAATTGGCATGCACATTTGACGAATATCACTATTTTTTTTCCAATTTGCATTAAATTATCAGGCAGGATGGAAATATGCTCATAAAAATTGGTTTTCTGCCGATTACAATTATTGATGTATTAGATATTGCTCTGGTAAGTTTTCTGTTTTACCAGCTCTATGAGTTTTTGAAAGGATCCATTGCAGCACGCATGTTTATTGGCTTGCTGGTTATATTGCTCATCTCTGTGGTTGGCGAACTGTTTAATATGAGTGCCTTGTCCTGGATCATGTCGAATTTGAAAACAGTCTGGGTGATTGCATTTGTTATCATTTTCCAGCCGGAATTGCGCCGTTTATTGATTTATCTCGGTCAGAGCCGGTTGGTCAGAACATTTGTCAAGGTTGGTGAGCCACAGTTCATTGAGGATGTTATTGATGCAACATTGGAGATGTCAAATAAAAACTTTGGTGCAATTATCGTAATGTTGCAGGACATGGGTGTTAAAAGTGTACTGGAAACCGGGATAAATTTGCAGGCCCAGGTATCCAAACCCCTGATTACCGCGGTATTTAATCCGCGGTCGCCATTACATGACGGGGCGTTGGTTATCCGTGGTGAACTGGCACTGGCCGCCAAATGTTTGTTGCCGTTGTCGCAAACCCCGGATCTGGATCCGGCATTGGGTACGCGGCATAGAGCGGCAATGGGCATCTCAGAGCAGACCGATGCGATTGTGGTTGTAGTTTCCGAAGAGACCGGTATGATCTCGGTAGTTGAGGAAGGTAAGATGGTGCGTGGTTTGACAGAGGACATACTGCGTAAAAGGTTAATTGAAGCGTTTGCGCCAGTGCCAAAACAGCGCCAGGGATGGCGTTTTAATTTCCTGGCCGCAGATGAGTAATTAGCCTGTTTAATTCATGAATTTTGGCCACAAAGACTCGAAGTCTCAAAGAAATAATTACTTAATTGTCTTGTGATTTTCAAAAAGAGTATTTTAAATATGGTTCTTAAAGATACCTAAATTCTTTGATTTTATCCCGTTGAAGCGGGAGTATCTTTGAGTCTTTGAGGCTACCAATTATTCAAGTTAGTAACCTTTTATTGTAAGAATGCATCAGAATTAAAAAAGTATGAAATATTTTACTATTTATTATAGTTATTATTGCAAATTACCGGGAGAAATATAAGAACGCTAAATCCAAAAAATATATATATTTTTCTTGTTTTTTTTAACAAAATTTGGTAATAAATTATGATTTAGGGTATAGGAAAATAACCGGTATTTAATTGTTTTTGTAACTTGTTGTTTGTGTTATAGTTACGTTGCTATATATTTATTCCGGACAACAGGAATTCTATTATTAAAAATTATTTTGAATTATAGAGACTGCTGTTAAGGCAGCAAAACTCCGGAGGCAAGTATGAAAATGGATACAGGATTAAGCAGGAAATTTAATGTAAAAATAATATTCCTACCACTTGTATTGGCACTGTTATTGATTATGAATAACAATTCTTTTTCACAAACCAGGCAAACGTGGAATGGAGGCGGAACTGCAGGTCAATGGGATGACGCAAACAACTGGGATAATGGTGGAAGTTTAGCTAATGGAGATACAGCTGTAATTACTTCCAGCCAATCGGCAACAATTACATCCAACCTTGGAAACTTTTCTCCAAGTGTGCTAATTGTTGAATCAGGTGCTACGCTTGAAATCGATCAATCCGGGGGAACCCTTATTACCTCTGATACAATTAGCGTAGTTGGTACCCTGACAATGACGGATGGAAACCTGACTGCTACAGGTATAGTTGTGAGGGGCGGAACAGTTAATTTTGGTGGAGGTTCTCATATTGTTGAAGGAAATGATCTCCAGCTGGAATCTGGGACTGTAAATTCAGATAGTGCCACTATAAACATTAATTTTTCATTTGGTACATTCACCAATGCAAATTTCACCAAGAATGGTGGCAGTTTTAACGCTGGAAGTTCAACTTATAAATTTATATCGGGTGTAAGTCAGACCATTTCCTCCAATGATGCGATAAGTTTTTATAATCTTGAGCATACTCCCTCGGCTACATCATCTACTCTAACACTAAATACAAGCACTTACACAATCCTAAATGAATTTGTTCGGGGTGGCGGATCAAATGGAATTACAGTCAATTCAGGTCTTACTTATTCCGATAGCACGACTCTAAGATATACATTAGGCTCAGCCAGAAATGTTTCCGGGGAATGGGTTTCACCCGGTGGTGTTGATAATGTTATAAATGCATCCTCTGCTGATCTAACCTTAACTTCTGACAGAACAATCCCGAGTGACGGGTCAATTGTAATAAATCAGACCAGCGGAAACTTTATTGTGTCCGGTGGCACTACGGTATTGACCGTCAATGGTTCTCTTGAACGCAGAACATCCGGGACAACAGGAATAACGGAATCCGGTGGGGGACAGGTCGAATATGCTGCTACCGGATCAATACTAAAATATAATACAACTTCTAATACGACAATTGGTGAGGAATGGCCGGCTGCCGGTTCAAGTCCACCTGAAAACGTAGAGATTACACTAACCCCCGGAATATTGTCAAGTTCAGGCGCTTTGAGCAGAACGATTGCTCAGGATCTTACGCTTAATGTCGGAACAGTTAATTTGGGTACAGGCACCTTGACAGTTTCCGGTACGGTTACCGGTAGTGATGTCTCGGGAAGTGCGATAATAAATGATAATACTACACTATTGATTGGAAATGGTGCCAGTGATAATTCTAACGAACAAACAATAACCGGTAATATAACTCTGAACAATTTAACCGTTGATAAACGCAATGGAACAGTTACGGCAGACACAACTGTTACAGTAAGCGGTTCTGTGAGTTTTAGTGCAAACGGAACACTTATAGTTACTCAGGGTATTCTTGCTTTTTCCGGTCCGGGTAAACTTACCGGAACTCTGGCGAGCCTTAGCGTAACTATTAGCAGTGGTGGTGTACTCAAAACGGGTGGTACAAGCTTAACTACTATAGGTGGTACAATAAGTACAGCAAATGGTAAAGTAGTTTTCGATGGTAGCTCAGTTTCAGAAACAATGCCGGCGTGGAGTTTGAGTGAATTAGAAGTGGATAACGCAAATGGTGTATCAACATCTGCAGGTACTTTAAATGTTTCAGGTAGTCTTACGTTGACTAATGGGATAATTACTACCACATCCGCTAATTCTTTGCGTTTGGGATCATCCGCGGCAGTTGCGGGCACACCCGGAGCAACAAGAATGATAGTCGGCCCCTTGCAGAGGGCCTTTAATACTGTGGAATCATTTACTTACCCCGTAGGATCAGGCAGCATCTATTGTCCGGCTGTTTTTGCATATACCGGCGGCACTATCTCAGGCTCGGGTAGTATTATTGAAGTGGAACACAGTTCAGCTGGTTTTACACCCAAAACATTACCCGGCGGAATTTCTGCCGTCCAAACTACCGGACATTATATTGTGCAGGAAGCCGGTACTCCACCATCGGGTGGTTTTACCTATGCGTTCACCGGAACCTTTGAGGATGGCAATTTTAATCCGGAGAACCGCAACCGGGTTTTGGTTGAAACATTACTCACTTATACGGTGGGATTAAATCCAGTGGTGAACGAGACTGCCAATACTGCATATGGTGACGGCTTTAGCGCATTACCCGCAGGCTCAAACCTGATTGTATTTGGCGCCGGCGGTACGACGATTACCTGGGACGGTGATGCTTCACCTGATAATTCATGGTTTACGGCAATCAACTGGAGTAGCGATGCCGTACCGACTTCAGCAGATAATGTGGCTGTCACCGGCGCGGTTACAATTGATATCGACGGCGGTGCAGCACAAGCATTAACTCTCACTTTAGGTGATGAAGTTAATATTGTATCAGTCAACATAACCGCCACAACCGATTCAATATGGATTTATGGGACTAGTTCTTCTGCACTAACAGTTAGAAATGCATCTGAGATTATACTTAGCCACGGCGGATCGATCATTTTTGATCCTGCCGGCAGTGCAGCATATGATTCAAGCCGGACCGGTTTTCTCTCCGGCAGCTTCATTGAATATTTAGCCGATACTATTGAAGCAGATATATATGGAAATTTAGTAATTAACGGCGCTGATACTTGTCGGGGAGATTTAATTGTTCAAAATACCCTTGAAAAAGCAAGCGTAACCGCATTCTCGTCTTCAAATGATATTACAGTAAACGGAAATTATACTAATACGGCCGGTAATGCGACCTATAGCGGTGCGAACGGTCTGACTGTAAACGGATCTCAATTCACTGTAACCGCCGGAATAGTGACTGGAATTGTAAATATTAATGCGGCCACGACCACGGTAAATGGCGGTTCTTTTGCCGGTTATACAACTTTATCAGGAACTGTTGCTCAAACCATTAACGGAAGTGCCACCGCTGCGTTTGATACATTGGCAATGAATAATTCGGGCGGATTAACTCTGGGCACAGATGTGACTTCTGATACACTCGTGTTGACAAGTGGTATCGTCACTACATCCGCGTCAAATTTAATGACCCTGACTACCGGAACAACCGGCAGCGCAACCAGTTTTATCAATGGACCCTTAGCCATTTCCGGCGCTACGGGTACTAATGTGTTCCCGGTTGGTAAAAGTGTTTACCGGCCGTTAACAGCATTTAATATTACCTCCACAGGAACACCAACCGCGCAGGTAGAAGTTTTTGATACTGCGCCAACACAATCATTTGATGTCGCACTAGTCAGAATTTCCCAGGTCAGATATTCTGTGATAACGCTGACCGGCGCCGATATTACCGGTGGAACAATAAGATTATCTTATGGAAGTGATGATGGGGTCTCGGTATTTAACCAGGCAGGTGATGTCGTGGTTGCTATCTCGAGTGATGAAGGGTCAACTGATCCATATTCCGACATTGGCGGTGAATTGTCGGGAAGTGTACCGGATGGTTTTGTCACATCAGTTGATGTGGGAATAGTCCCAACAGGAGTTTATTCTTTTACTCTCGGTACTACAACCGGTGATAATTCATTGCCTGTGGAGTTAAGTTCATTCGCAGCAAATCCATCATTTAAAGAGGTTGTACTTAGCTGGAAAACGTTCTCAGAATTGGAAAATCAAGGATTCTATCTATATCGCCGTCAGGCGGAAATAGATGTTGAATGGACTCAGATCAATCAGGCGATTATCCAGGGACAGGGTAATACCTCACAAGCGACAGAATACGAATTTATAGATCGCTCGGCGGCCGGCGGCAATAAATATGAATATATGCTCGAATCGATCAGCTATGCCGGTGTCCGGGTACAGGAAAAAGTGATTGAAGTTGATGTACCTGTTCCGGCCAACTATGCACTGCTTGGTAATTATCCGAATCCGTTCAATCCGGCAACCAATATCCGGTTCCAACTGCCCGAAAAAAGTGAGATTACGGTAAAAATTTATGATATGCGCGGGAACCTGGTTGATACACCGGCGTTGAAAAAATCATTTGATGCCGGAGAGCATGATATTAACTGGACTGCACAGAATAATTCAGGAAGAAGAGTTGCCAGCGGCATGTATATTTATCTCTTCCAGGCCGGTAATTTTCAGAAAACCGGAAAAATGGTGCTGTTAAAATAAATTTTTATTAAATAACCTCTGCGGTGAACCGATAATTATAATAATAAACGGGGCCTCTGAGCCCCGTTATTTATAACTGGTTGTACAGATTCTAATATTATACTACGAAAGATAAATGACAAACAAGGGTCTATTTTATTGGTTCGCTTTCATCCTGCTTTTTGGCGGTATACTTCAGGCCGGTAGTGATTTCATAAAAATTCAATCACAATCCTCAAATTCACTTACCATCCAGGCGAATTTCCCCGATCTGAAAAAAAGATCTGACCGGCATGCAAATGGGGATTCGCAGGTTTATTTCGAAATTCCCGGTATGCAATTAAGACAACAGGAATCATATGCGGTGGTGCCGTTTACAACTAAATTGTTTTCTTTGCCCGGTAAAAAAATAACTTATCGCATAAAAAATGTTAAGAAAAATACGATAAAACTGAAACCGGGCGAACAATTTGCAGTCGTTCAATCCGGCAAAACAAATAAACATTTTCAGAAATCAGATCTGGTTGAAATAAAATATCAGGGTTTGTTTCGTGATATTCCACTTTACACTGTGACGTTATTTCCGCTTCAATATGATCCGGCCGGTAATTCAGTTGACTATATATATGATCTGCAGATTGAAATCAGTAGCAGTGGTAGTACCAGCAGTATTAATTCATATAACCGTCCTGGTTCATTTTCGCGCAATGATGATGATCTGAATTCAAAACTCCTGCTCAATTCCAATTTCACTCCTGCTAAAACACCTTACAGTATTAACAGTATTAGCATAAACGCACAGAAATTTAAAGAAAACAGATACAAAATATCAGTCGATGAAACCGGACTTTATCAGATAACTTATGAGGATCTTGTCGAATACGGGATTCCGGTCGAGCAATTTGATACAAAAAAACTTAAAATCTTGTGCCGTGGTCTGGAATTGCCCCTCTATTTTAAAGGCGGTGAAGATGGTCGTTTTGACCCCGGGGATTATTTCGAATTCTGGGGCGAGATAAACCGTTCGCCTCTTACCGAAAAATATGCAGATGTATATAATGATCCATTCTCTGATATAAATATTTACTGGATGGAGATCGGCGAGACAACCGGATTGCGCATGGTCGAGGAAAGTGGTGGTTTGGCGGAAGGAAATCCTCAGAAATTTATTACGCCATATGCATTTACCGAGAGAATTCACTTTGAACAAGACAATGCCTTTATCCGCTTTGGTCATGAAAGTGCTGATATTGATAGTGCCGGCTATACCATGGATCACTGGTTCTATGACCGCGGTATCAGCGCCGTCAGTAGTCGCAGTTATGATGCCGATATAATCTGGCCATTCACGGATATCGGATCACGATCGGTATTTGTAAAGGCCATGATGCGCGGCCTTTCGCAGAAGAGCACTTATAATCCCCTGCATAATCATCTGGCAGAACTTTGGTTAAATGATGTTAAAGTCGCTGAATCGGGCGAATGGGAAGATCAGCGATTGCAGGTGATCTCCAATCATGGAAAACTGGGGATACCGCAGAATGCCATTGAACACGGCGAAAATCAGCTGCGTGTCATAATGGATCAAACCGGTGTCACGGATATCGCCCTGCTAAACTGGTTTGAGATTGACTATCTGCGCCGTTACCGGTCGCACAAAAATTTTATCAAATTCAGAAAACAAGATAATATTCCCGATGGCTATGTTTTGCAATTTGAAGTTGACGGTTTTACTGAACCTGAAATAGAGTTATACAAACTGGGCATCAGTAAACTGGTAAATAATCGTATCGATTTTGTTACAGCGAATGATAATGTTTCATCTTACCGTATTTCATTTCAGGATGAAATATTTTATCCGGATATTGAATACATTGCCGTGGCACCCTCAGCGAAGAAAAAGCCCCTTTACATCAAACCGGATCTGCCCTGGAAAAATGAGATGTTGAATGCCTCGCTGTATGATACCGGGAACCGGGCGGATTATCTGATTATTACAGATAAGGTGTATTATGAAAATGTTAAAAATTTAAAATCATATCGCGAGCGCGATGGTCTGGCAGTGGAAATTGTTTTGCCCGAAGATATTTATGATGAGTTTAATCATGGCATTAAATCACCGTTGGCAATTAAAAAATTTCTAAAATATGCTTATGAACAATGGGATGCCTCCCACCGCTTATTGTATGTCGTGCTCATCGGCAGTGCTTCTTTTGACCATAAAGGAAATCGTTCGACAAAAGAGGATCAGATCCCTACATTTTTATTTGAGACTTATAAATACGGTGCATCCGGAAGTGATTATCCCTATACGCTGGTATCCGGTTCGGATGATATCCCGGATTTAATTGTTTCGCGTATACCTGTGAAGAGTAACACCGAATTGAATGATTATTTGGAGAAAATTGAGGGGTATGAGGCACCGGAAAATGTCGGTGAGTGGCAAGCTAAAGGTTTGTTTATCAGTGGAAATGATGGCAGCACAAACGAAGTATTCTCCGGCCGGCCGGCCTTCCGTGTCCAGAATCAACGATTGATAAACCTGCAAATGCCCGCAGGATATTTCAGTCGAAAAATAAATACAGTTGAAGATACGACTATTAATGACAAAAATTTCGGCGGCACAAATGACCTGATCGATTATTTTGATGATGGTTTATCGGTCGTGAATTTCTTTGGCCATGGTGGCGGCGGAATCTGGGCGGATGTGCAGCTGATGAATACATCCGATGTGGATCGCCTGAACGAACATTTTCGTCTGCCGTTTATTCTAAGTATGACCTGTTTTACCGGTGCATTTGAAAATGGCAGTATCAACAGTCTTGCCGATAAGCTGCTTCTGGCGCCCAAAAAGGGTGCGATTTCTGTTCTGGCAGCTTCCGGCGTCGGCTGGTTGTATAACGATTTTGCCCTGAGCTGGAATATCATGGAATATATCTATGAACAGGATCTGAATATTGGGGAAGCTGTCTTATTTGGAAAAATTTTATATCTGCATAACAATTCATATGTCACCGAGGCATATGATACATCAATCCCCAGTTATATCGATTTACGAAAATCTATGGTAAACCATTATAACCTCCTGGGTGATCCTTATATTAAATTAAAATTGCCGGAAAAAAGTCTGAGCATAAAACTGGACAACTATCTGCCCGGGGCCGGGGATATGGTAATCGCATCTGTCCAAACACCATTTTCGTCCGGTAGCGGCCGGATTGAATTGACCAATGAAATACATGAAAACTTATCTGAATATTATTTTAATATTCAGGGCGGAATGACTGCGATTAATATTGCTATCCCTCCTGGTCTTAAAGATCAGATTTTATTTATTAAGGGATATGCCGGTGATGACTTTCAGCAATCCGGGAGCCGGGGTTTTGTGAAATTTGCTATAAATAAAGCATTTATTGACTCGGTAATTACTTCGCCCAAAGCACCTGAAATAGGCGATTTTATTAATTTCTCGGTTTTTATTAAGTCACCGGACCCACTTTCCCGGGTAGTATTTAAAAATATCAGGGGTGGCAATGGCGCTCCCTATGACCTGGATTTGAGTCCCGTAAGTGATAGCCTGTGGGTTTATAATAAGGGATTTGGGCCCTATACAAAAGCGGACACGGTTTATTATGATATTGAGTTGACAGATAGTACCGGTATTAAATATCTCTCCCGCAGACATATGCTGGCTGTTACTGATCCAAGACCGGATATTCAGATTGTTCGTAATTCCCTTAAATTTACAGGATCAGATCAAATCGAGTTGTCAGCGGAACTATATAATAACTCCGCCATCTCGTTATCGGATGTGAATCTTTCCTTTTACCGTGATACATACACGAAAACAGATCTGTCATTTCATTCATTAAATTTGACTTTTGAACCATTTCAGAAGACAAGCATCTCCGTTCCGGTTAGTACAGATATGATGGCTGCGGACCGGGAATTTTTTGCTGTATTGGATGGTCAGGGATTGATTGAAGAAAGTAATGAAATTAATAATATCCTGTCTGTTAAGTTTCCGGCAAACCTGTTTATTTTTTTAAAAGAATACGGAACAACAGAAACAGGTGCCGGTAACGATACATTGAATTTTGGGTCTTTCGGAAAATTCCATATTGCACCTAATGGTATGACGGCCTCTTCAGTTTTTAAATATGATTTAATTTCGACAGCCGGTGGTCTGGAATTAGATACGCAGCCCGGATTTAGGTATATCAATTTTTTTAGTGTTCCGGACACGGTCAAACTGGTGTTACAGTTCCGCAACAACAATGCGGATTTTATAAAAGCGGGATATCTTGAATTTGAAATTGATTCGAGCATCTATGGCCTGACAGAATTGAGTGATTTTAAAATCTGCCGCTATTATCCGGATATCGGACGTTGGGTAAAACTGGATACCGGAGTGAAAGATAATAGTCTATTTACCGAAATATCCTCCGGTGGTGATTATGCTGTTTTTAATGTCAGTGATATCCGGAAGCCGGTGATCGAAATTACGGTCAATGGACGTAACCTGACAGAGGGTATGTATGTCCCTAAAAATCCAAACCTGGCATTTATTCTGCAGGACGAGAACGGGATTGATCTAACCAGAGGCTTTAGCATCTCTGTGGACAATGATTCTATTCCGCGGGAGGATATTATCTTACCTGATTCATTACCTAACGCCAATGCGGTATCTATTTTAACAACACCCAAAATAACTGCCGGTGAGCATACCCTGGTTGTACAGGTAAAAGATGTGAATGGCAATGTGGCGCAACGAACGGTAAATTTTGTTGTGGCCAGTGAATTTGACTTAAATATATTTGGGAACTATCCCAATCCATTTGAAGATGAAACAATCATATCCTTTGAGATAATTGCCGATGGGATATTAGAAAATTTTTCCGTAAAAATTTATACTGTTTCCGGCAGGAAAATACGGGAAATCACCAGAAATGTCGAATATCCGGATGAGATCTGGGCTCCGGGGTATCATGAAATTGAATGGGATGGTCTGGATAATGATCGTAATCTGGTAGCAAATGGTGTCTATTTTGCAGTAGTATCGGCCAAATACAAAGGTAAAACGGTCGAACACACGCTTAAACTGGCAAAATTGAAATGATGAAGAAATATTTCATAATATTTACTATAATGATTAGTATAATTTCCGGTTCGGCACAGGATACCAAATATGGCGGTGCATTCCTCGAACTGGGAATCGGGCCCCGTGCGCTTGGAATGGGTAGTGCCTTTGTCGCCCTGGCGGATGATGGATCCGGATTTTACTGGAATCCGGCCGGACCGGCCTCTCTGCCGGGCCTGAATGTATCCATGATGTATGCCAATCTGTTTAATTCTTTAGAAAATCATGGTTATGCCAGTGTCTCTTTACCGATATTCGGTGGCGCCGTGATTTCTGCCAGCTGGATCCGGCTGGCGGTCGAGGATATCCCAAGATACTGGGATGTCAATCTGTTGTTAGACCGGGATGCAAGGTATGATGATCCGATAGACAGCGGATTACGGGCACCGGCCGGCGGTAGTTTTACTTTTGCCAATAATGCGTATTTTATATCGTTTTCACGGCTTTCCCGGATAGAAGCAGATTTTGGCTGGCAATATTTTCAGTTGCCTATAGATATTAGTTATGGTGTGAATTTTAAATTAATTGATATCGGTCTGGATGACAAGAAAGGATCGGGGCTGGGTATTGATGTTGGCTTTAAAGTACTGACTGGACTGGATGACCTGTTTGCCGATGAAGGATTTGGTAAGTTAAGCATGGCCGTGGCTGTACAGGATGTGTTTAAAACCCCAATTACCTGGGATACAAATTCAAAACAAAAGGATGAAATTGATGCGGCATGGCGCTTCGGATTTGCCTATGACCAGCCGATGACATTTATGAATAGCCGTTTAGTCTTCGCATATGATATTTATACCAGATATGACTGGTCCTGGCATTTGGGTTCAGAGCTTATCTATAGTAAAATACTGGCATTGCGATTTGGACTGTATAAAGGTAAATTTACCGCGGGAGCCGGTCTGGCATATTGGAAATTCAGTATTGATTATGCCTATCAAAGTCATGACCTGGGGAATTCACATAGAGTAGGAGTTTCATTACACTTATAATTATGCGTTATCTTTTTTATTTTCTGCCGATAATAGTGTTCATAGCCTGTTCAGATACAAATGGCCCGGTAACAGAGGAGCCGGGCAGGCTTACATTTGTCCCGAAGGGACCGGATACAGCACTAGTGGAGCGTGGTATTGACGCAGTGCCCGATAAGGATGGCATTTTGCTGGAATGGTTTAAGAGTAATGATAACAGGATCAGGTACATCGACATCTATCGCCAGAAGGCTGGGGAGACTTATTTTCGAAAACTACGGACAATTGATCTGGAAAAAGCTACGGCCGGCGGAGATGTATCTTATATCGATGAATCGGATGATATCGGAATAAATATATATAATGAATACTATCTGCGAACGTTAAACAGTGATGGTGTTGAGGGGCAGCCGTCCGATACGGTACAATACAACTTATTACAAAAACCTGTATTGTCCCAACCGAATGGTGAAAGAGTTGATGGGCTTCCTGTTTTTACCTGGACTTTTACCAATGAAGTTCCTCCTCCTGACACCTATATTTTACGTATAATAGAAGAATTTACAAATCGGGTTGTTTTCATACGTGAGTTTCAGATTGATTATGGTGCAGTTATTCAGTCACTCGATTTAAGTGAGGAAGAAGATCCACCACAGTTCGTATCCGGATCTACCTATCGCTGGAGGATTGATAGTGTGGGTGCGGGAATACCTGATCCGGATGACCGCGACAAGAATTACAGCGGCTCCGAATCGCGATGGTTCTCATTTATCGCAAATTAAAGAGGCTTTAATGAAATATCTTTTCGTTCTGATACTGCTTTTTTCTTTAGCCTTTGGTGTTGCAGCTCAGGATAGCGGTTCTCCTATGCAGTATAGTGATCGGCCGGCGCAATATATTCTGGGCGGCAGAGATATTTTGTTGATTAATGTGAATTTGTGGGGTCATATACAAAGACCCGGTATTTACAGTATACCCAGTTCATATGGTCTGATTGATCTGATTTCGTCTGCCGGTGGTCCGTTAAGCACTGCCCGGTTGAGTGAAGTCCGGATTATTCGCAGCAATCAGGAGGTTTTAAAAGTTGATGTTGAGCAATACATAATAACCGGAAACAGGACGCTTCTGCCGGTATTACACCCGGGCGACACCATCGTTGTTTCCGGAAGTATTGGTGATGTTTTTGCAAGAATGCTTGGCATTGTACGTGATATTGCCATAATTGCAAACGCGATTTATCTGATAAGTAGGATATAAATCAAATATATACTTATAGTTAGTTTTGATTCATTTTGCTTGACTGAATAATTTCAAGTTTATAAATTAAAAAGATACTACGTAATTCTGTTAATTTTGGGAGGTTGGGATGAAGAAGCTCAGCTTATTACTTCTTGTCTTGTTCTTAATCACATCTGTAAATGCGCAAACCGGCAGCAAATCGTTGATGCACGTGCAAACCGCCAGGACATTTAACCAGGGTTGGTTGGTAGCCGGTACCGATTTAAGTTTTTATACAAAACTTGGAGAGTTTATAGGAGGTACACCTACTGACCTGGCAGCTGCAAATTATTGGTTGGTCTCAAGTAATATCATACTGACATATGGTATTATAGATAATCTGGATCTGACAGCAGCGCTCAGGTTGTATCAGGATACAAACAGACCGGGTGAGTACAATCTGCCGGATGATATATTTTTAAATCTGAAGACAGGATCATTTGCCTTTGGCGGACGCCGGTTTTATGGCTCCGGTATGCTTAAAATGCGTATCGGTACGGGTGATACACCAAATTATTATTTCCAGGAGTATGCCAGCGGCGGCGTTGAATATGGTGTCATGGCTGCATTTTCATATCATGTCGATCCCTATTTACCGGATCGTTCATTCTCAACTCATTTAAATATCGGCTGGTATAGTCATAATGATGCCGGAAAAGTTGTTTATGAAGATAAAAGAGGGCTGAACCCGCAAAAAGCACGTTTTAATGCCACCGAATTACAATATGGCCTTGGTTTTGTCTATCCGGTAGGTGAAGTTGATTTTATGCTGGAAGTTCATGGCATAAATTATATACAGCAGCCGGATACTATGATCTATAGCCGTGAAAATTGGGGCTATGTAACACCTTCGGTCAGATATAAGCCCTTTCATTGGCTCAGAGCAGATTTTGGCGTTGATGTCAGTATATCTTCGCAGGAAAATACAACAAGCGGTGTACCTGATGCCAGGTTAACATTGGATCTGCCAACCTATGCCGATTGGCGGGTTCATATGGGGTTGCACTTTACTCTGTTACCGATCGGTACCACTGCTCAAACACCGGGAGAGATGGAGCGCGACAGGTTTAACCAGCGCGTAGATTTCTTTCAGAGTATAATTGAAGACCGCGACAGAGCCGAGCGGGTTCAGGAAGAACTTGATCGCCTGAAACGCGAAAGAGAAGAAGCCGAAAAAGAACTTGAGGAATTAAAACAGATTCTTGAAGAAGAGGGATAATTTATCATCATTTTAATTCTGCCAGTAAATATAAGTCCGGTACTAGTATGAAAAGACTATTTCTATCTTTAATGATCATAGTTCTGTCAATTCCCCTGGTATATGGCCAAAACCCGGGAACAACGGGTGGCTACGGTCTGTTTCACACTTATCAGAGCCGATCATATGAACCCGGACGTTATGAAGTATATACCAACGTAAATTTTTATTCAAAATCCAATGCCTGGTTATGGGCCGGTAACCTGGCCTTTACAACCGGTATTTTTGACAATCTGGATATTACACTGGCATCACGTCTCTACCAGACAACCAATTATCCCGATGGAAAGAATGCTCCTAATGACCTGTTCATTACTCTTAAAGCCGGGTCTTTTACATTCCAGAAGGGCAGGTACGTGCTTGGCCTGATGGCGCAGGGAAGAGTTCCGATCGGAGACAGCCATAATTATCCCTTCGCTGAATATGCCGGCGGGTCATTTGAATATGGGATTAAGGGTGCATTCTCTTATTATACAGATCCCTATCTGGCCCATCGGTCGGTAAGTGTTCATTTTAATATTGGCTACTGGAACCATAACGAGAAAGACAAAGAAGTACCACTACCCAATGATACCACATTCACAGCAACAAAGTCGTCCTCAAAACTTGATATGGCACTTGGTACGATTATACCCCTGTCGACATATCTGGATATACGATTAGAATTATATGGCTGGCTATTTACATCACTGCCGGATGGACCGGTGTACAGTGCTGAGGACTATGCGATCTTTACCCCCAGTGTGCAGTATCGCCCGTTAAACTGGCTAGCGGTGGATCTGGGTATTGATTTAAGACTCAATCCGGGAGAAAGGAACAGGACATCCGGCGCACCAATCATAGATTCTCCAATGGCAGATTTAAATAATTATCCGCCCTGGAAGGTGCACATCGGTCTGCATTTTAATCTAACCCCGCATAAAAAGAGGAATTTACTTATTGATGCCGATCGCCAGGAAGTAAAGAAAATGGTTGAATTCTATGATATGATCGAGAATGAAAAGGAAAAATCCCGCAATTCGGAAAATAATGTCCGCGAACTCAGAAATGAACGAAGTTCTGCGGATAAAGAACTGAAAGTGATTAAGAAAACACTCGAAGGTGATGATTAATTTATAATTCTTAAACGAATTTATTCGGTTCTCCGTTTTATAAGTACTCGCAAATTTTAAATATTAACCTTCATATTAGCCGGTCTTTTGCTTAATTTACAAACAGCTTATATTTCCTGATCTATTCATAGCGCAGCCAAGGGCGGCAAACAAATGACTTTTACTGACCCTCCCCCTTTCATCCCCCTCCCTG
>CAYULK010000027.1:0-18957 GCA_964445625.1 uncultured Calditrichota bacterium | reverse complement strand
TACCCTTGGAAATTGGATTTGAGTGTTGGATATTGGATGTTGAAAAGGGGGAGAAAAGAATAAAATTATTTAAGTCAATAAATATTAAATGCTTATTCTACCAACTCTGTGGTTATTTTTTACACTACCATGAATAAATGAAGGAGAGGTCATGAAAAGATACTTAATTTTAAGTTTGTTGTTAATTTGTATTTTGCTACTTTTTCAACCAACAGATTCATTGGCACAGTTGGATTATTTGAAATCTATTAAGAAAATCGATCTGCATGTCCATATCAAAAATGATGCACCTTATCTTAGAAAGATTATGGACGATTTAAACATGAAGATGGTTACCATCTGTACCGGCGGTCTGAACATTGAACGAATGAATTTTCAGATAGATTCCGCTATGACCTTTAGTCAAAAATTTCCCCGCTATTATGCCTGGATGACGACTTTCGATCTGTCTGAAAGAAACGATCCCGGCTGGACAGAAAAAACGATAGCGCACTTAAAAGAAAACTTTGCCGGTGGTGCCGTTGGCGTTAAACTCTGGAAAGGGATCGGTATGGAAATTAAAAATCCTGAAGGTGAGTATATCCAGGTCGACGATCCCATATTTGATCCTATTTATGACTATATTGAAAGTCAGGGAAAGACAATTCTTGCCCATATTGGTGAACCGATTCAGGCCTGGATGCCTCAGCATCCCATAACTGAAGAACGGCCGGGAAACTACTGGGCAAAACACCCGCAATACAGTTTTTGGGATAAACCGGAGCTACCTTCCTATAATGATATTATGGCTGCCCGCGATCATGTACTGGAGAAACACCCAAATCTAAAGTTTGTCGGTGCCCATCTGGCCAGTCTTGAATTTGATGTTGATGAGATATCTAAAAGAATGGACCGGTATCCCAATTTTGCCGTTGATATCGGAGGAAGAACACGTTACTTCATGTGGCAGGCACACGGAAAAGTGCGCGAATTTTTTATCAAATATCAGGATCGTATCATGTACGGCACGGACCGCAGTGGGGGCATGGTGAAAAGCAAAGGCGTACCGATGACTGCGGAAGATATTGAGGAAAGCAGGCGGTCAATCCTTGACAGACATGATTTATTTTTCCGCTATTATGCTACTGATGAGGATATACCCTGGGGAAATCATGTCATAGGCGGCAAACCGCTGCCGGAACCGACATATACAATCAAAGGGCTTGCGTTACCCAAAGAAGTTTTGGATAAAGTTTTTTATAAAAATGCAGTAAAATGGTTCCCGGGTGTGGAAAAAGATTATTAATTAAATAGCCTTGAAGATTCAGATAAGCATAATGATCTATGCCCTTTATCCGGGTTTTGGTAGAAAATCAGAAAAATATTTTGTTTGCAGCCTTGGTCTGCGTTATGCTATTGTTCCCAAAAACTTTGTTATTTTAGCAAAGTTTTACAAAATTGATATACTCATTTAACTCAGAGATCGCAAAGATGCAACGATATTAATGGCACGCGGATTACACGGATCAAACGGATTTCCACGGATTTTTTATAATATATTTTTTAATTCGTGAAATTTGTGGATAAATGTTTTTTAAAACTTCGTGATCGGAGCCTGTCCTGAAGACCGAAAGGTCGAAGGATCTGCTTCGCGTTCTTCGTGACACTTAAATAGTTTGATTGCAGCCTGGGGTTGCGATATGAATAGATCCGATTAAGTAAAGAGAGTAAAATGAGCGTTATTTAAAGAAGAAAGGATAGAATTGTGAGACAAAGATCATTTACTTTAACAGGCCTCTTAATTTATGTTTCAATTGCTTTTTATTCGATTTCTTTTGCTCAGCCCCGACAGCAGTATGTCAAAGTTGTTGTTGCACCCGATCATCGCGACTGGACCTACAAGGTCGGAGAACAGGTTGTGTTTAATGTCTCTGTTTTACAATCAGGCAATCCGGTGGAAAATGTAAAATTAAAATATGAAATCCGCCCGGAAAAAATGGAAATTAACAAAAGTGATGAGATAATCCTGAAAACCGGACAAATTTCCATCGATGGTGGTACGTTGAATACACCGGGATTCCTTCGCTGTTGGGCCTATGCCCGGGTTGATGGCAGGGAGTATTCGGGTTATGCAACTGCCGGTTTTGAACCGGATAATATAGAACCAACTACAACACTTCCCGATGACTTTACTGAGTTCTGGGACATGGCCAAAATAGAAGCATCAGAAATTCCCATTGATGCCAGAATGACTTTACTGCCCGACCGCTGTACTGAAACTGTGAATGTTTTTCATGTCTCGATACAAAATTTTAAATCAGACAGCAGGATCTACGGAATGCTGGCCGTGCCTAAAAAAGAAGGAAAATACCCGGCATTGCTGAAAGTCCCGGGGGCAGGTGTAAGGCCATATGAGCCCAATATTGAAATGGCAGAAAAGGGAATAATTACTTTTAAGATCGGAATTCATGGTGTTCCGGTAAATATGGAGCCGGAGGTTTATTATAATATGCGCAAAGCGGCAGTCGATCATTACTGGTTTTACAATCTGGACGATCGTGATCGCTATTATTATAAAAGGGTCTACCTGGGTTGTGTCAGGGCCATTGATTTTATATTTTCCCTGCCACAATTTGATGGAGAAAGGTTAGCTGTCAATGGAGGAAGCCAGGGTGGCGCCCTGTCAATTATTACCGCCGCATTGGATTCCAGGGTTAAATGGTTAGGTGCTTTTTATCCGGCCTTATGTGATTTAACCGGTTATCTGAATGGCAGGGCTGGTGGATGGCCGCATATGTTTAACCAGGAAAATGCAGGGTTTAATGTAAAAGATGACAAAATCGAGACATCAAAATATTACGATGTTGTAAATTTTGCCCGGTATATAAAAATCCCCGGCCGTTATTCCTGGGGATTCAACGATCCTACCTGTCCGCCGACATCCATGTATGCGGCATATAATGTGATCACCGCTGCCAAAGAATTGAACCTGGCGCTTGATACAGGGCATTGGACATATCCGGAACAAAGAGATAAAATGAATGCCTGGCTGGTTAAACAACTACTGGATGGTGAAGAGGGAAAGGATGCATATTAGTATTTTAAACTGATTGTTACCGGCATCCCTGAAATATTGATAAACAAGCAATTGAGAAATAGGAGAATACAATTCTGATAATGAAGTACCTGCCAATAATTGTAATTGCTCTCATTGTAATCATAGTGCTTCCGGAAGTGACCTTATCAAATTCACCCGATGATGAACGGCCAAATATACTTTTGATTACTATGGATGGGCAGGAATGGGAAACCATTGCCAACAGGTCAATTTGCAATACACCGAACATCAATCGTCTGGCCGAAAAGGGCATGCTGTTTAACCGCTCCTATACTGCCAATCCTCTCTGTTGCCCTTCGCGGGCAATGCTTCTGACCGGTGCATATCCCTGGCATAACGGCGTGTATAACCAGGTACATTCGGCACCTTCGGTTAGTCGTGACATGCATAAAAATGTTATTTCCTATGCAATGAAAGCAAGAGAATCCGGATATAACACCGGTTATGTGGGTAAATGGCATGCCACTAATGAACGTACACCGATTGATCTTGGTTATAATGTGGTGGGTGCTCCGGCGTCGGTGAGGAATGAGCTGTTAAGTACCTTTGACTACATCGATCAAAAAAATAAGGATATATCTTATACCCCGGTGAAAAAATTCCAGTGGCCCGGTTCAGAACCTTTCGGTTGGTGGGGTTACCGGGACGGTGAAGATGAATCAACCTATGAGTGGGGCATGGTTGAAACCGGTATACAGATAATGAAAAAATTTATCAGTGAAGAACAACCCTGGTTGCTCGAGGTCCATATTCCCCAGCCGGTTCATCCGTATATTCCGTTGACAAAATATTTGCAACGATATAATCCCTCATCAATACCGGTTCCGGATAGTTTTTATGATTCTTTTGAGAATAAACCGGCAATATACAGGCGTGAGGCTGAAGGATTTGGCGAGGTAACTCCCGAAATATATCAACAAGGTAAGACTTACTATTACGCTCATATCGAGCAGATCGACGCCCAGATTGGACGCATCATTGCAGAACTTGATAAGTCCGGGCAAACTGAAAATACGATTGTTATCACAACAACCGATCATGGTAATAACGTGGGTGAACACAGAATATGGGGGATGGGGCCGATGCCCTCAGAAACAACCTATCGCATCCCCATGGTTATACGCTGGCCGAAGAAAATAAAGCCGGGTACAATTTCGAACCAATTGGTACAGTTGCAGGATCTGGCGCATACGTTTACGGATGTCATGGGCCTGTCAAATCTCCCTTTCGCCGATGGCCGGTCTCTCGTCCCTCTGTTTGAGCAACCGGACAGAACCGACTGGAGAGACCACATATTATGTATTTTTTATGGTGGGGAATATTTATACACCCAGCGCATAGTCATCACAGAAAGATATAAATATTCATTTAACGGCTTTGATTTTGATGAGTTCTATGATCTTGTCGATGATCCTGATGAATTGCACAATATTATCGATAAACCTGAATACAAAAAAATTGTAGATGATATGCGGGCGAGGCTTTACGAATTGATGAACCGGTATGAAGATCCTTATGGTGAAACTCAAAATAGTATCTCGACAGGGAAGCCTCCCAACAGATGGTGTGCACCGCGATATTTACCCAGAGGTAAAAGAATTTCAAACGCTATCATACATCAATAACAAGGAATTATAATGAGCTGGACATGCAAATTATTACTTACTACGATTATAAGTATCACTATATTCCTGACTCTGATTAGTGATATCTGCATGGCAGATGCCTATAAGCCTGAAATGAGCGAATACAATATTTCTGTCCCGGCAAGTCTTGATGCTGTAAATATTTCGATTGAAAATATTGAATTAAGCAGTTTATGGACGGGTCCGGCGGCTGTTGATAAATCATGATTCGAAATAACTTCATATCACTGGTTCTTTCACTTTCTTTCCTGTCAGGGGCTCTTGCTCAGAAGCCGGGAGAGGACATTTCCTGGAAAATCAGAAAGGTCAGTGAAGATAAGACAATTTGTTTTGCCCTGTACACTTTGCATAAGAATATTCTAAAACTGACGGCACAGTTATACGAACTGGATATCGATGCAGACAGATCAGTTCGTCTGGAGATTCAAAAAGAAGGTGAATGGATTGAAATCGCCGGAACACAAGTCGAAACACGCGGGTGGACAGCCACATTTCGCATTGAAAACTGGGAGTCAACCAAGGATCATGAATATCGCGTTGCATATGGCAGGAGTGCCTTCTTTAATGGAACCGTTCGTAGGGACCCGGTTGAGAAAGATGAGATTGTCGTTGCTGCTTTTACAGGTAATTCCAATAAATATAGAGGGCCTCGCCAGGATATTATCACCAATATAAAGATACAAGATCCCGATCTGTTATTTTTTTCCGGTGACCAGGTATATGACCACACTTCGCATTTTGAATCATGGCTGCTTTTTGGGCGCCAGTTTGGTGAAATTATAAAAGACAGACCCACCGTTTGTATCCCCGATGATCATGATGTGGGCAATGGGAATCTATGGGGCGCGAGTGGTAAAATAGGTCATGACGGGTATAAAGATCCGGAATATGTAAAGGAAGTAGAAAGAGCTCAGACGAGCAATCTACCGGATCAGTACGATCCAACACCGATTGAACGTGGCATTGGTGTCTATTATACAAATCTGATCTGGGGAAGGATTGGTTTCGCCATAATTGAGGACCGCAAGTTTAAATCCCAGGTGGATGTACTGGACCAGAAAGGGTTAGAAAAATCTGGTGTGGTTTTTTCCCGTGAAGACCACATAATGGAGATGTCAGATCCAAAACAAGTGGATGTTCCCGGTGCAAAACTGCTTGGCAACCGGCAATTGAAATTTCTGCATGAATGGGGCGCAGACTGGACCGGAACGGATATGAAAGCCGTACTCTCCCAGACAATCTTCTGCGGTGGAGCTCATATCCATCATAATGAAAGATTGAAGGCAGATCTTGATTCGAATGGATGGCCGCAGGCAGGAAGAAACCGGGCATTGGCCGAGATGCGTCGTTGTTTCGCTCTCCATATCGCCGGAGACCAGCATCTGGCGACGGTTATTCATCATGGTATCAAAGACTGGGGTGATGCAGGATGGTCTTTTTGTGTGCCATCAATACTCAATTACTATCCCCGTAAGTGGTTGCCCGAAGAGGAAGGACTTGATCCAACCCCGGGTCCGCTCCCATATACAGGCAAATATTTTGATGGATTTGGCAACCGGATTACGATGTATGCTTATGTCAATCCTGCACGAGAGAATATGCATTCCCCCGCTGATAATGGGGCTTCGGGGTACGGTCTGGTTCGATTTAATAAGAAAACCCGGGAAATTACGATTGAATGCTGGCCGCGTGGTGTCGATGTCTCAAAATCTGAGGCAAAACAATATGCAGGTTTTCCGGTTACTATTAAACAGGAAGATAATTACGGTAAAAATGCAGTCGCATTTTTACCAACTATTGAAGTTGAAAATAAAATCAATCCCCGGGTTCAAATTAAGGATGAAATCACCGGTGAGATCGTTTATACCCTGCGTATAAATGGGACGACATTTCGTCCCAAAGTATTTAAAACAGGAAACTACACAATCGTTGTAGGTGAAGGAAAAAACCGGCAGGTTTTTAAAAATATAGCAACACTACAATCGGGAGAAATAAAAACTATAGAGGTAGAACTATAGGTTTTTGCCCGGATATATTCAATACCGGATAAAACATGGAGTGAATTCACACAGGTTATCAGGTGTCTTATGAATGGATATGAAAGATATATAGGCATGTTGCGGGGAGATGAGGTGGATTTTCTCCCCCGGATTCCGATATTGATGCAGTTTGGCGCAGAGTACATAGGCTCTGATTATGCTCATTTTGCATCTGACTATACCACACTGGTCAAAGCCAATATTGAATGTGCAAAAGCGTTCGGCATTGACCAGCTCAGCTGTATTTCTGATCCCTACAGAGAAACACATGGGTTTGGTTCTGAAATATCTTATCGGAATGACGGCCCACCTACCAGTACACACCCTCTTGAGGAAAATAAGGACCTGTCTGTACTCCTGAGACCGAATCCACATGAATCGAAGCGGATGAAAGACAGGATTAACGCCGTACAATTCTATAAGGGACAATATGAGGGGAAATTATCAATTTTAGGATGGGTTGAAGGTCCGGCGGCAGAGGCGGGAGCCTTGCGTGGCATCATCTCATTTTTAATGGATCTGATGGAAGATGAAGTGTATGCCTGCGAACTGATGGACCTGTGTCTTGATGTGGCGATAGAGTTTGCCATTGCACAGGTAGATGCCGGCGCAGATACGATAGGGATTGGTGATGCACTTGCCAGCCAGGTTTCTCCGGATACCTATGAAAAACTGATCCAGCCACGTGAAAAAAAACTTGTCAAAGCAATCCGGGATTATGGTGCATTGGTCAGGCTGCATATTTGTGGTGATATAACCCATCTTCTTCCGGGTATAGCAGAACTAGGTGTTGATATAATGGATGTTGATCATATGGTCGATATGAAAACTGTGCGGAAGATGGTTGGCAATGATGTTGCGCTGGCCGGAAATATCGATCCTGTCTCCGGTGTATTGCAGGGAAATCCTGAGAATATTCATAAAACAATAAGTGATACCTGTCGCCAGGCAGGTAATCCATTTTTTGTTAATGCTGGCTGTGAAATTCCGGCCGGTACACCTGACGAAAACCTGAAGGCATTGTGTAGACCTATACCTTATCAAAAATAGAGCATTAAATTTGTTGAAATATTACCAAATATATTGTGGCATTAATTGGCGATCTATTGTAATAATATATATTAATCTGAATTTGTTAATCATGGACAATGGAATCTTGATCCTGATCCGGTCAGGTTTTCAGCCAAAGATATCTGATGAAGGAATCTAGATGATAAAAGTAAAAAGATATACTATAATTATATTGATATTGATAACTGCCAATCTTCTTATCTCGTCAACTTATTATGTGTCTCCCGGCGGCAATGACAGTAATTCCGGTGCGATGGATAAGCCATTTGCATCAATTCAGAAAGCGCACGATGCCGCACAACCGGGCGATACAATTTACCTTCGCGAAGGTACTTATACTCCCACCAGCCAGACTGTTTTTAGAAAAAGCGGAAGCGCGAATTCCTATTTTGTGTTGAGCAGTTATCCGGGCGAAGTTCCGGTAATTGACGGGGAGAATGTACCCGAAGGGAATATCAACCACGGGTCAACGGCTACCTGGATGTTCAACAATGCAAAATTCTGGAAGATCATTGGCCCCCTTATTGTGACAAACGGCCGTGGCGCCGGAATCTACATAGATGGCGCACAATTTCTCGAGTTTAATCTGGTTGAAAGCAGTTATAACGGAAAACGGGCGGCCCGGGCGGGGCATGGTTTCATGATCTGGACAGGTAGTGATATCGTGTTTAATAACTGCGACGCCCATCACAATGCCAATCATCTGTGGAAGAGCGGTGAAGATCAGGAGATCAATCAATACCAGCATGGAGACGGCTGGCGGATTTTTTCCGGCGCAAACATCCGGTTTGTTGGCTGCCGCAGCTGGCGTAATCTGGATGATAATTACGATTTCTACGGGGCTGATATGCCCATCGAACTTATTGATTGCTGGGCTGCATATGCCGCAAGGGACGACTCGTTGGGTTCGATCACGGGAATACCTGACAACGATATGCCCCGGATTGATACCAGCGATTTGTTATGGGGTAACGGCATTAAACTCGGCTACAATCAAGACTATGTGGAGCATAGTGCGGTGCGCTGCATGTCATGGAATAATAATGCTGCGGGGTTTCATATGAATGGCGGTCAGTCTATCTTACTTAATGTGGCTTCTTATGGAAATAAAGTGTTCGGATTTGATTATACAGACGGTAACAAGCATGAGATGAACAATAATTGGGAGTTTGGTAATAACTATGATAATCCTGATTATCCGGAAGTTAAACCGGATCTGAGTGTCAGCAGTCATAATTCATGGGATAGTACGCTCACTATCACTATAGCTTTTGATGATTTTGTCTGCGTCTCCGATTCCGGGATGCTGGAGAACCGCCAGTCGGACGGTAGTTTGCCTCTCACGGCATTTTTAAGGCTGGCTCAAAATAGCGATCTGATTGATTCGGGTGTAGATGTTGGCCTGGCGTATTTAGGCGACGCACCTGATATCGGTGCTTTTGAGTTTGTTGATGAAACAACACCTGTCACACTGAATGGCGTTAATCAGATTCCTGATGATTATAACCTGATCAGTTATCCAAATCCGTTCAATCCTGTTGCGATTATTAGCTATAACCTTCCGCAGGCTGGAAATGTAGACGTTGTTATCTACGATATTACAGGGAGACAAGTGATTCAGCTGGATAGTGGATATCGCACGGCGGGTAGCCACACGTTATCATGGAATGCCACGGATGACTACGGGCGGCAGGTTGCCAGCGGGATATATTTACTTCGTATTCAGGCCGGAAAATATCTTAAAACGATTAAAATGACATATATACGATAGCATCAAAGGACCAATAACGATATATAATTTTGACAGGATTAATAATGACATCGAAAGAAAGAGTTGTGGCCAGTCTGAATCATGTTCAACCGGATGCTGTGCCTGTCGATTTTGGATCAACAGCGGTTACGGGAATACATGTGTTTGCAGTCTCCGCACTACGCGATCATTTTGGTTTGGAAAAAAGACTGGTAAAAGCCTATGAACCATATCAAATGCTTGGAATAATTGAACCTGATCTCCGGGAAGCTCTCGGTGTTGATGTTGATGGTGTCGGCCCGAGAGATACCATGTTTGGTTTTCCAAACGAAAATTGGAAACCCTGGAAATTTCCAAACGGGTTTGAGGTTCTTGTCTCGGAACATTTTCAGACCACCGGGGATAACGGTGATGTACTGATCTATCCGGGAGGTGACAGGTCGGTTCAGCCGAGTGGTCGCATGCCGCAAACAGGAGTTTTTTTTGATACGATTGTCAGGCAGGAACCCATCGACGAAGCTAACCTGAATGTCGGTGATAACCTGGAAGAATTTGGGCCAATATCTGAATTCGACCTGGATTATTTTAACAGTGAGATTCTGACAATCTCCAAAACAGATAGTGCAGTTATGGTCACGTTCGGAGGAACAGCTTTTGGTGATATTGCCCTGGTTCCGGCTCCATTTTTAAAACATCCGAAAGGTATTCGTGATATTGAAGAATGGTATATGTCCACATTAATGAGGCAGGATTATATCCATCAAATCTTTGATAAGCAGAGTAAAATCGCGCTGGAAAATCTGGAAAAAATAAAACAATATAACATAGATAATATAGAGATAGTTTTTATCTGCGGTACTGATTTTGGCACGCAGACATCTTCATTTTGTTCGAAGGATGTATACAAAGATCTTTACATGCCATATTACAGACGTATTAATGATTGGATTCATAATAATACCGAATGGAAGACTTTTAAGCATTCCTGTGGTGCGATACGTTCATTTATTCCTTTATTTATTGAAAGCGGATTTGATATCCTGAATCCGGTGCAATGCTCAGCGAATAATATGGATGCGGCAGATTTGAAAAATGATTTTGGCCGGGATATCGTATTCTGGGGCGGTGGTGTAGACAATCAGACCACACTTGCTTTCGGAACACCTGACGAAGTGCGTCAACAGGTATTGGAGCGATGCGAAATCTTTTCACGCGATGGCGGCTTTGTTTTTAATACGGTCCATAATATCCAGGCAAATACACCTGTGCAGAATATTGTGGCGATGATAAATGCGGTGAAAGAATTTAACGGTGCAAAAAGATAAGTCATTTATTATTTGAGCAACCTAATGCTGGATACTGGATTCTTGACAGCGTGTCAAAATTCAATATGCAGATAGCTTTGTGTTGAAAATTTCATAAAGATAAAGTACTAACATTTATTCGAATCAACATATTAAGAGAAATATGAAAACCGGAACCTCTGCACAAAAAATGAAAGACACAAACAAATACAATTTTAATCTACTATCAATTGTAATGATTGTTTTGATCTTCATAATTCAGGGAAATGCAGAAGTATATTTTGTTGCTCCTGATGGTGAGAATACAAATTCGGGTACCGAGGCGTCTCCCTGGTCACTGGCCAGGGCAAATTTTTCTCTGCAACCGGGTGATACGGCTATTTTACTCGACGGTACATATAAAGGTACCCCGATAGCACCCACACGCAGCGGTGTTGAGAATAACCATATTGTGTACAAAACAGCAAACCGTCACATGGCAATTTTTCAGGATATCGTTGAATTACCGGATTCACGCGGCCCGGTTGCCATCTTTGTAAATAACCGGGCATATATCACAGTAGACGGCATTAAGGTTTTAGGAGTGAAACGCTGGGTTATGGGTGTTAAAAGCCATCATATCACGCTTACCAACGGCCATTTTGAGAGTGGGTCAGGGTGGATTAACTGCCGTTTTGAGGAAAACGGCGATGGTATACGAATTTTAAATAATTATTTTCAGGGTGGCACCGATCTGTTGCAAATAGATGGCGGTGATAACCATCTGGTTAGGGGGAATTTTTTCGGCGACGCCTCCCATACCGGACTGGTCCTTTTAGGTGTTAAATATTCTGTTGTTCGCAATAACAGGCTTACCAATCGGAGATGGCGTGACATGGAAGTGGAAAGCCGGCGCAAGGTACCTTACCGGCTGAGCGAATACAACTTAATTGATGGGAACACCTTTGATTTTACACCGACTGCCGGAATCCAGTATGCCGGAAACCGATCCATTCTACGCCGCAACATATTTAGAAAAAGTCTGACAGGTATGCGATGGGCTAATTATCTGGGCAGCGCGAAAACGCCCGAAGCATGGCATAACGAGAGTAACCGCTTTTATAATAATGTAGTCACCGAATGTGGTACCCATAGCGTTGTACTGGACATTATTGCCGAAAATGCGGCCAAGGGAATACACGTTGAAGGAAACGTTTCCAGTGAAGGATACGGTATGGTTTACAACACAAATCTGTTCAATCCACCGGTTCCCGGTTATGAAAACGTCGCCTATGGGGACAATATTGTCAAAAACAATATTTTTTATATGAATTTCAATACTGAACAATCAAAATCGGCCAACACGGCCCATATCGCTTTTGACTGGAACGCAACACCGGAATTTGGAAGATACTACTATAATAATATCTTCGGTGGAACAGGGGGCGCAGAGGTATTCTATTATCTCGATGCAGTATACGAAAAACCGCCGGAGCCACGCAACCGCTCGATTCAAAGTTTTGAAGCACACTACCCGCAATGGGCCTCGAACAATATTGAAGTGGATCCGCAATTTCTCAATTCTGCTGAAAGTGACTACCGTCTTTCTTTGGGTAGTCCCTGTGTTGATGCCGGCGGACCCTTGACAGTGGCAATATCAGGGGGAAACGGGACGACCATAGAAGTGGAAGATGCGCTTTATTTTACGGATGGTTACGGACTGATTGAAGCGGATTCAATTCGTATTGATTCGCAACGCGTGAAAATTATAAGTGTTGATTATGAGACAAACACAATTACTCTGGACAGGGGAATCTCCTGGCCTGACAATGCTCCCGTGACAACTGATTATGAAGGAGAGGGGCCTGATTTGGGGGCTTTCGAATATTCTGATCTGCAGGCAGGTCTGCGACAAAACGAGCAATACAAGTTACCGGATTCTTTTAATTTATATCAGAATTTTCCCAATCCGTTTAATCCGAACACACGCATAAAATATGCACTGGCGCAGGCAGGATATGTCAGTTTTAATATTTACAATATTGCAGGACAAAAAGTGAGAATGCTTGTAAACAAGAGACAGGAACGCGGAATATACCAGATAGTCTGGGACGGTAAGGATAGTGCAGGGAACTCTCTTGCCAGCGGTGTATATTTTTATCAACTAATCCATAACAGGCAGAAAACCGTCAAAAAAATGATGCTGATACGCTAGTCTCAAATGACCGGTAGAGAAAAATATTTTGCCAGGATTAACTCGATACCAAACACAGGTTGCAGATGATACTGAAAACGGTGATTCACAATAAAACATTAAACGGAGATTAAATTCGGATGAAGACCAAAGCGTGGCTTTTATATGCAATGATTACAACCTCATTATGGGGAGTGTGGGGAGCATTTATTGAAATTCCGGAGAAGGCAGGATTTCCGGCGACACTGGGCTATTCTGTCTGGGCGCTGACCATGATCCCCGTCGCAATTATTGCCCTAAAACTTATTGGGTGGAATCTGGATCGTGACAAACGATCAATACTTCTTGGAATGAGCGCAGGTTTGATGGGTTGCGGCGGCCAGTTGATTCTGTTTCAGTGTTTGCGAATGGGACCGGCCTATATCGTTTTCCCTATAATTTCGCTTTACCCGGTTATTACCATCTTTTTATCGGTAACACTTTTAAAGGAAAATGCCAGTAAACGTGCCTGGACCGGTATCATTCTTGCCCTTATCGCTATTCTTATGCTTTCTTACCAGTCACCGGAAAACTCTCCGGTACAAGGGTACTTGTGGCTGATATTGGCCATCATCGTCTTTGTTATGTGGGGCGTTCAGGCATTTATCATGAAATTTGCCGGCGACAGTGAAAAAGAAGGGAGTATGAAAGCAGAGAGTTTTGCTTTCTATACAATGATCAGTTCAATATTACTCATACCCATCGCAATATATATGACGGATTTTTCGTTAAGCATCAATTGGGGTATTGAGGGACTCTATGCGGCGATACTTATCCAGGCGCTGAACGCAGTCGGCTATTTGTTTTTTGCCTATACTATCAGGTATGGCAAAGCAATCATTGTTGTGCCCATGATGTCGCTGGCGCCGGTGGTAACCGTTATTCTTTCACTGATCATATACGCCGTGACTCCGATTCCGGTTACTGTCGCCGGATTGGTTGTCGCATTTATTGCCATTTATTTGATGGCCGAATAACGGGTATGAAACAACAGATCAATGGAAATTAAAAGATTTAATATTGAAGGTGTTTACTATCTTGATGGAGAACCGATCTCCATCGAATTGTCTGATGGAAGAATTCATAAACTCATTCGAAAAAATTCCTTCGATAATCCAGATTCGGGAAAAACAGTTATTGCACCCGGTTTTATTGATAACCAGGTCAACGGGTGTCTGGGGATTGAGTTTTCCAGTAAAGATCTGACTGTCGACAAAATCCGGGAGGTAACGCATCGACTCTGGCAGGCGGGCGTAACTACATATTTTCCGACATTAACTACAAATAGTAAAGAAAACCTGCTAACCGGTTTTGAAGTATTGACAGAAGCCATAGAGACTGACCCTGAGTTGGGTAGATCCATCCCCGGTTTTCACCTGGAAGGACCGTATATTTCATCCGTTGCCGGTTACCGTGGTATGCACGATATGCGGCATATCCATTCCCCCGACTGGGATGAATTTATGGAGTTCTGTGATGCAGCCGGAGGGCAAATCCTCCAGGTCACGCTTGCTCCCGAGTTGGATGGGGCACTCGAGTTTATCAAGAGGTGCCGGGAACAGGCAATCGTGGTTGGGTTGGGTCATCACAATGCCCCGGCAGAAACCATTCATCACGCGGTTGATGCGGGAGCAAAGATCTCTACTCATCTTGGTAATGGTTGTGCCGACCGGATTCATCGTCATCGAAATCCGTTCTGGTCACAATTGGCCGACGACCGGCTTGCAATTAGTATCATTTGTGATGGTTTTCATCTCCTGAAAGAAGAGGTGCAGACATTCTACAAAACAAAAGGAGCAGAACAAATATTATTAACATCTGATGCAGGAATCTTTGCCGGGATGCAACCGGGTAGATATAAAAAAAATGACAAGGATTTTGAAATTACGAATAATGGCTTGATTAAATTTCCCTCCGAGAATGTACTGGCCGGTTCGGCTTCCTTTATTGATAAATGTATAAGAAAAATCATGCAATTTACGGATTGTTCTCTGGCCAATGCTGTGCATATGGCGACTCAAAATCAGGCCCGTTTTTATGGTTTGAAGGACCGTGGAGAAATTGCGGAAGGAAAACAGGCGGACCTGGTATTGTTTAAAATCGGTGAGGATTTACTGGAAATTCAAAAGACATATCTGGCCGGTGAGCTTGTCTATGATTCAGCGATGTCTCAATAACCCTGAGATTATTTAATCACAGAGGTAACTGAAGATAATTAAAAAGGGGTTTACAGGACAGGTAAAAAGAATATTGACTAAACTCTTTATGATTACTATGCGATCATTGCAAGATTCCTGTAAACGAGCTTGAAAATCATCCTCAACTAAAGACAAAATTCCGCTTATGTGCGAATTCAACGGCAATGGGACAATTGATGGCCCACGAACTGGTCAATGAAATACAGTTACACAATAAAAACGGGGAAGCAAACCGCCCTTCGTGTGGCATTATTTGGTCCCCTGACGCCTGAATACCCTATAACCCTGCTCCAGGAGCACCCGGACGCACTGATCACGGCGACAACAGAAACTGCGACTCATCCAATCAGTGAACATCCGCAATGGGATCTGGGAATATAAAAAATGAATGTACTAAATATTAAAAATTATAAATATACAGCGATGATTGGAGGTTTAATTTTGAGTATAATCATGCGAATCATTCAGCAGTTTGATCCGACCAAAGAAGACGAATTTATGGATCTTGAAAAAAAGTTCGCCGAGTTAGAATCTGCCCGCCCGGACTATCCAAAGGGTACAAGAATGCAACCGGTTTCAGCTACCGAACCGTGCAATACCTTGATCTGGCAATGTGAGTTCCCGGATATCCAATCGGCTTACAACGCCCTGGATTTCTTCCAGGGAGATGAGGCACATGAAGCCCTGTTCGAGAAACAATTGCCTTTTTTTAAACAGGTCAGGATCGAATTTTATAAAAGTCTGGATTACTAAAACGAGTATTTGTTTATAATACTATTCAGAATTCAGATGTCGTCCAGAGCTTATTGAAAAATGTACAATTCAGGGAGATATCCGGAATGAGTAAAAATAATACCACAGTTTTACTTGTGGCCAGCGGTGATTCACGGCTGATAGCCAATCAGACCTGCTGGAATACCCAGCTGAAGATGGAACAGGAACTGAAAAAGGTGGTTTCCATTCTTGGATTTAATCTGCAGCGGGCCCATCAATATAATGAGAAATACGGTCACGGTTTTATCAGCAGTCAAAAGGAGGGACTGGCCATCTTTTCACGAATAGATAAATCCTTACCGGTTATTGTCGCTGAAAGTGTCTGGCAATACAGTCATCATGTTTTGGTTGGTCTGATTGATCACCAGGGGCCTATTCTGACACTGGCTAACTGGTCAGGTACCTGGCCGGGCCTGGTTGGACTATTAAACCTTAATGGTTCCCTGACAACAGCAGGTGTTAGTTATTCAAGCCTGTGGAGTGAGGATTTTTCGGATCCGGATTTCATTGACAAACTGGATCAATGGCTCAAAACAGGTACCCTGCAACATGACCTGTCACATGTTACACCCCTGAATGATGTAGATATACCCGAAAGCGCGCTCAAAACAGCCCGTTCCATTGCTTCTGATATAAAGACAAACCGGGTCATAATGGGTGTGTTTGATGAAGGCTGTATGGGCATGTACAACGCGATAATCCCTGACGCCCTTCTGATTAAAACCGGGTTTGTAAAGGAACGGTTGTCGCAGAGCAGTCTGTATGCAGCGATGAAAAATGTTTCCGACGAGGAATCTGAAAATACACTACAGTGGATCCTTGACAGGGGGATGCAATTTAATTTTGGCACGGATGAAGCAACGGAACTGACCAGGAACCAGGTTTTGGAACAGTGTAAAATGTATATCGCTGCAGCGCGTATTGGGCATTCTGCCGGCTGCGAAGCAATCGGTATCCAGTACCAGCTGGGATTGACCGACTTGTGTGCCGCATCCGATCTTGCCGAGGGTCTTTTGAACAACAGCGAACGTCCGCCCGTAAAAAATAAAGACGGTACAATCATCAGGGAAGGGTTACCTTATACACATTTTAACGAAGTGGATGAATGTGCGGGTGTTGACGGCGTTTTGACACAACGCGTACATCTGGCTCTGAATCAACCACCGGAAAACACGCTTCATGACGTGCGCTGGGCAGATCACGATAAAAGTGGCACAACCGATGAGTATGTGTGGGTATTCGAGATTAGCGGCGCTGCTCCTCCCGCCCACCATATAAATGGATTTGCCGGAACACGTGGGGAACGGCAGCCAGCCGTATATTTCAAAATGGGGGGCTCTTCATGCAAGGGAGTGGCCAAACCGGGTGAGATCATTTGGAGTCGTATTTTTGTCATGGACAATAAATTGCATATGGATTTGGGACGGGCAAAGAGTATCAGTCTCCCGGAAGAAGAAACAGAACGCCGTTTGCGCGAAACCACCTATGAATGGCCGATCATGAATACCGTACTGTATGGTGTCCGCAGGGACCAGATGATGGCAAGACATAAAGCCAATCATATACAAGTGGCCTATGCGAACAGTGCAGAAGAAGCGGACCACTGTCTTTATACCAAGGCAATCCTGGCCCGCGAGTTGGGCATGCAGGTTTCCATATGCGGGACCAAGAAAGATGGTAAAAGTTTTTAAATCTTTGCAGCCCTGCGAGAGGATAAGCAGATTTACAGATTAATAAATTATGCCGGAGAAACTTTAAATGAAGAAATTGTCAGAAACAAAGATCCTATTCCTCCTTTCTGTATTTATATGCATATTCACGATAGTCAGTTCATATGCACAGGAGACATCTATCAGCAACGACAGGATTACTATTAATTTTAATATAGAAAAAGGAACCTGGAGCTCTGGTACACAGACAGGTGACACAATAATCAGCAATGCTGAGTTTCTGATCATTACAGAAAAAGGTGAAAAATATTATTCCTCCTCGACTGACTATATAAAAAACATCAGAAAAACCTTTGTAAAAGATGAGATGGGAAACGGGCAAATGCTTGAAGTGTCATTTGCTTCTGTGGATGGGAATATCCCCTATGCTTCTGTTTTATTATGTCTTTACGAAAACAAGAGTTATATGAGCCTCGAGGTAAAATTACAAAACAAAGGCACGGAAAAGATTACAATCAGAGAAATTCAGCCGGTCAGGCTCGATCCTAAAAAAAACGGTTACCTGTATTTTAAAAGTGTTCCTGATCAAATTTCATGTTTGATTGACGGATATAGTCCCGGTAATGAATCAAAAATCGTATTTCTTGGCGATCAGAAAGAAATAAGTGGTTATGGAACCACCGTTTTTTATGATCGACAATCAAAAAGGAGCCTGCTGTTTGGATTTTTAAAAAATGACAACTCTTTTAATCTGCTGGCCATGCGTGCCATTAACAAAAAATCTGATAAATATGTTTCTTTTGAATTTACCGCGTCTTCATACTTTGTTTACCGTCCTTTGACAAGTGGTGAATCGGTTTCAACCGGGAAAATACTAATCGATATTCCGGACAATGTATTTGAAGGTCTGGAAAGATACGCTGACCTGACGGCAAAGATCAATAATATAAATCTTCCTGAAAGACCGTTAAGTGGGTGGTGCTCATGGTATTATGAATATCCGGATATAACCGAGAAAGAAATTATAAAAAATTTGAATTTCCTGGCAGACAATCTTCGCGATTATGGTTTGGAATATGTCCAGATAGATCGCGGACGGATACCCACCGGAACCGATTGGCTTACAACCAATATTAAATTCCCTAATGGTATGAAATGGCTGGCTGATCAGATTCATGATAAAGGATTTAAGGCAG
>CAYULK010000026.1:1901-19480 GCA_964445625.1 uncultured Calditrichota bacterium | reverse complement strand
GGGGAAATAGGGGGTGGGTCACAATCCCAAAAATACAATAGCAACCACACCCGCTAATAATGCCAGCTGACCAAGGCGATTGAGCTTTTCCTTCCATATCAATAATACAAGAAATGAGGTCAATAAAATTATTCCGATATTCGTAACCGGAAACACAATTATGGCTGCCAGCTGAGCCAATGCCGCCAGTATAAAAAACGTGCTGAATACATTGGGTATTCCCAGCAGCAGGCCAAGCCAGATTACCCGTGGTTCAGGACGAATGCTGCGTAAACGAATAATAATCAAAGTAAATATAAATGCAGAGGTAAATATGGCAAACAGGAATAATGGTTTTTCCGCAGGTGGCCTCCATTCCTGGAATATTTTCATACAGAAATCATTGATACCAATTCCAACCAGCACTACAATCAGATATAAATAACTGCGTAATTGTATTTCTTTTGTTTTTCTGTTATTCAGAGATTTATAGAATAAAAATATCGTAATTGCGGTAAAAATAAAACCTGTAAATTGATAAAAATCCGGTTTCTCATTAAAAATAAAAACTGATAAAACCAGCGGTACAATTACCGATAATCTTGAACTTACCGTGGCCAGAGCCGTACCGGCTACACCGACCGCACGTGCGTAAGCAAAAAAAGTGATAACAAAAAAGATGCCGAGTACAATACCGAATAATAATGTCTGAACAGAATAAAATTCATCCGTGGCCGTTAATAAGAAATAAAAACTTACAATGGATGCCACAAAATAATTGCCACAAAGCAGAACAATAGTATTTCCGCCACGTGAATCGTTCTGCTTTAGAATCAGGGCAATGCCGGTCGAGCATAATATGGTCAATATCAGCGGGATCATAACGGAATTTTGCTAAACCTGGTTGAACCTGAGTATTTTTCCTCCCAGTGCACCGGTATGTTTACTATGATCTACTGTTAGCTGTCCATTTACAATGACGTATTCTATGCCTATGGGTGCCTGATGCGGATCTGTAAATGTCGCCTTATCAATAACCGTTTCCGGATTAAAAACAGTAATATCGGCAAAGTATCCTTTTTCAAGTTTACCCCGGAGTTTAAGATTCAGCTTTTCTGCCGGCATGGATGTCATTTTAGCAACTGCTGTCGGCAGATCAAAACATTTATCTTCCCGGCAATATTTACCCAGCACACGCGGGAAAGTACCATAATAACGGGGATGTGGTTTTCCCTGGCCCAGTTTTCCATGTGGGGCCACAGCGCTGCCGTCAGATCCAATCATTACATGTGGCGAGGCTAACACCTTTTTCAGATTATCTTCATCCATGGCAAATCCGACGATACCTACCCGGTTTTTTTCTTCCAGTAATAATGTTCTGATGAATTCAAATGGCGATTTACCTGTTAATTCTGCTCCTTCCAGTATGGTCTTGCCTTCCCACTTTTTATTTTCTTCGGTATGACAGCTGCTGATTAATACCCGATCCCAGCCGCCAATCCTTTTTCCACGACTTATTGTATATTTTTCAATTTTAGAGATATCCTCTTTATTTTCCAGTCTGGCCAACACCTCCTCACGGTCACCCTGACGTGACCACAGTGGTAGAAATGCGGTCAATCCCGTTCCATAGGCAATATAAGGATAACGATCTGCTTTTACAGGTAAGCCACTTTTATGCGCCTCATCGATCATGCGTAACATATTATCCACTTTATGCCAGTTTGCCTGGTTGCCGGCTTTGAGATGGGAAATCTGTGTTGATATCTCTGCCTCACGGCAAATGGTCAAGGCTTCTTCGATTGCCTCTTCGACGGTATCATCTTCATTGCGCATATGTGTGGCATAAATTCCACCCTTTTTGGCCACAACTTTACATAATTCAATAAGTTCTTTAGTATTTGCATAACTGCTGGGCGCATATTCCAGACCGGTTGAGAGGCCAAAACTTCCCTGCTCCAAAGATTCGGTCAGGATTTTTTTCATCTGACTCATTTGTTCTGCAGTGGCCGGCACATCATTCTTGCCAACCACATATGCCCGCAAATCTCCGTTCCCGGTCAGAGTAATATAATTAAAAGATGTTCCTTTCTTTTCAATTTCTGCCAGGAATTCTCCCGTACGATGCCAGTTGGCATTAATTTCATATTTATCGAAAAGATATTCATCCAGAGAAATCCGATCCTCCTCGGTCAGGGGAAACGGTGACGAACCGCAGTTTCCGCTAACCTCGGTTGTAATACCCTGCAGAATTTTACTGTCAGCAGTCGGATTCACCAAAAGTTCGGTATCGGTATGGGTATGAATGTCGATAAAACCGGGTGCAATAATTAATCCGCTTGCATCTATGATACGGTCCGCTGTCGCCTCTGACAGATTATCAATGGCCGTTATTTTATTCCCCTTAATTCCAAGATCCTGACGCACTGCTCTTTTTCCTGTACCGTCAATTATCTGACCCTTCACCAGAACAATATCAAACCGGTTGCGGGTGCTGCAGCCCAGAAGTATACCCAGGCCGGCCACCGATGTTACTTTAGCAAACTCTCTACGAGTGATTTTTTTGTGCATGATCTTTTATTCTCCGTTAGTTATTAAATAGCACACGGATGGAACCTATTTGCGCTGATTTAATTATATTATGATATATGAACAAGACGGGGCATAAATAATACTGCAAATACATTAAATTATTTGACAAGATCTGCTCATAAACAACTGAGTTTCACACATGAATATTCTGATTAATTCAATATTTATGTTTAAATTACAATTTATAATTTGCAAGAAATATCCGTCTCAAGGTTTTTATTTCATTTCGTGTAATTCATGGTGAACGAATTCGGATTTAATAAATTTGATCAATAAACCCGGGAGAAACCTCGCCATGAAAATAAAAACAACTAAGATCAATCGCAAGAAATTAAGTAAATGTTTGAAAAAGATATTGATTTAAAATTGGAAATATTGAAAAACCAATGGGCATTTAAAAGGAGTTAAATATTTTAAAGGCTTATCTATATAAAAAGACAGTATGTCAGTTAGATGGGTTCGCTCTTTACGTTTTATATTTCAAATTGCGGTTCTCACAATTACTGTTTTGCGTATTGTTTATGCTGGTCTTAGTCACAGGCTGTACAAAGGAAAGTGAAGAAGATCCGGGTGAAATCATTTTAGCCAAAATTGACCATAAGACAATTTCAATAAATGAATTCATTTACCGGGCTGAACTTACCATCCGACCTCCTTATTGCAAGGGAAATGCATATACTCATAAAAAAATAATTCTAAACTCATTGATTGCAGAAAAACTCCTGGCACTTGAAGCCGGAGAGGATAATGATTTTATAAATAATACCTTTATAAAGGATTACTTGAGAGGGCGTAAAGAACAAGCCATGCGTCAATGGCAATTTGATAAAGAAGTTACTGAAAAAGTGGCTTTAGATACTACAAAAATGAATAAAGCATTCAAGATGGCCGGTAGAAAATATAAAGTGGCGTTTGTGATGATAGAAGACAGTACTTTTGCCAAACAGTTGAGTGTCATTATCGATAGTAGTAATAAATCTTTTGAGGATCTGGTGTCGGATAATTATCTTTCCGATGAAATCATGGAACGAGAAGTAAACTGGAGCGAAGCAAAACACGATGTGATTTTAGACGCCCTCTTTAGCAAGCCTGTGCAAAAAGATCAGGTTATAGGACCTTTACAAACAGGCCTCAACCAGTATATACTCATGAAAATTATTGGGTGGACGGATCAACCGGCGATAACAGATAATCAAGTTAGAACGCGGTGGCAAAACATATCCGATAGATTCAAAAGGAGACAGGTAAAAGAAATCTATAATGACTATATTCTTAAAATAATGAAAGGCAAAAAAATTGAATTCGTTGCCGGTACGTTGTTCAAGATCGCTGATTTATTAGCTCCGGTTTATTTGAAAACTAAAAAGGGGAAAAATGAAATTCTGCAAAGGGATCATACGGAACTCCGCGATGACGAGAATAAATATCTGGGAATTAGGACCAGGATTGAAAGTCTTTATCCAGAGCCGTTTTTTAAGTTAGATGGGAAAACCTGGACAGTTCAGGAATTTTCCGGAGAGCTGCGTGTACATCCTCTTGTATTTCGAAAAGGGAAAATGAAAAATAAAAGATTTGTTGAGCAATTGAAGTTTGCTATTATCGACATGATCACGGATAGACATCTGGCAGACGCGGCATATGAAGCAGGTTATGACAAAATTAATGCAGTACAGCGAGATGTAATGATGTGGAAAGATAATTTAAATGCCTTATACCACAAAGCAAATTACTTAAAGTCCATTGGCGAAGACAGTACGTTTGCTTCAGACTATATAAATGTTATTCAGGACCATCTGAATATTTATATAGATAGTTTGCAGCTAAAATATAGTTATATGATTGAAATAAATACAGATGAGTTGGAGAAGATTGAATTGACAAGTATCGATTTGGTCGCCACTCAACCGGATCTTCCGTTTCCTATGATTGTTCCAACATTTCCAATCATAACAACAGATACTCGATTAGATTATGGGAAACAATGAATTACAGGTCAATTTACCGATTGACAATCTTGATTTTTTTATATATGTTAGTTCAGGTGAAAAGCGGCAAATCAAACCACGGATATAATTGTTCACTCTGCAATTTGCAGTAAACAATTATATCATTTCTTCTATACTTTCTTTTTACAGTGAATGGTGATTTATAAAAACTCAGGTCAATAAAAGCAACAATTTCGGGGTGTGGTTTTAGAAATCTGCGATATGTAGTACCAAAAAAAACTGGCATGGTCTAAGTATGTGTTTTTATTAACATGGTTTTTTTGAACTATAAAACTTGAGTCTTGGTGTTGCCTATGATCTTCAGACGGGTATACAGAATGACGTTGCTGTACCTCTTTTTATTTTTTACCGATAAAAACAATCTGATCCGGTGAGCATTTAGGCTTATGTATCAGGTGAAATTTGAATTGTGAAACTATTATTTAAATAATTTTAGATTATGATCATTATCAGAATAATAATTACCCTATCGATTCTTATTATATTATCCGGCGCACAGTTTACCGGGGAGAGTAAAAAATGAAGATATGGCTTAATGTTATAATCTTTTTGTTTTTAACGAATATCCTTTTCTCAGGGACGACCGGAAAGATTTCCGGGAAAGTTACTGATGTGGAAAATGGCGAGCCGCTGCCAGGGACTAATGTTCTTATTGTAGGAACTACCATGGGAGCATCAACAGATTTAGAAGGATATTTTGTAATACTAAATGTGCCGCCGGGAATTTATACCATTGAAACAATGATGATGGGTTATAATCCCGTGAAAATCAAAAATATTAAGATATCTATCGACTTCACTACAAGAGTTGATTTTCAACTCCAAACTACAATTTTAGAGATGGGGGAAGGGGTCGTAATAATTGCCGAAAGAGCCATGGTTAGAAAAGACCTCACCTCTTCTTTGTCAACCGTTAGTAGCGAAGAAATTGATGTGCTGCCAGTCGAGGATTTTAGTGAAGTGCTGACATTACAAGCCGGGATAGTAGAGGGCGCTGATGGTTCAACCCACATCCGCGGCGGCAGATCCAGTGAAATTGCCTATTTGATTGATGGTGTCTCGGTTACCGATCCCTTTTCCGGCGAACTCGCCCTTGAAGTTGAAAATGCCGGCATTCAGGAAGTACAGGTGATTAGCGGTACTTATAATGCTGAATATGGTCAGGCAATGTCCGGAATTGTCGAAATTGCCACCAAAGATGGCGGGAAAGAATTATCAGGAAATATCTCGATGTATATCGGAGATTATGTAAGTAGCCATAATGACATTTTTTTAAACATTGACAATGTTGAACCTCTTGGCCTGGCTAACCTTCAAATGAACCTGGATGGACCTGTACCCCTGTTAAAAGATAAACTGTTTTTCTTTGTAACCGGCAGATATTTTCATAACAAAGGCTGGATGAGCGGTCGTCAATATGTAACTCCCGGCTATTTAAATACATCAAATCCAGATAGTGTGTTTTGGGCGGTGCAGGCCGGTGATAGCTCAGTGGTTGCCATGAACCCCTATCAAAAAATATCTCTGCAAGGCAAATTAACCTATAATATATCACCCATGATTAAGCTCTCTTACGGCATCTTCTGGGATAAAGTAAACTCGCGAGAATATGATCACAGTTTCAAATTTAATCCTGACGGCGATTATCAACTCTATAAAAACGGCTATACTAATTTATTAACCTGGAACCACATGATTAGCGCAACGACTTTTTATACAATTAAGTTTTCCAATGTCTTTGTTGATTTTGAAAGATATGTATATGAAGATCCCCTTGATCCCAGATATGTCGACCCTCAACCATATAAAGGTAAGTTTTATGACGGTGGAACAAAGCTTTGGCACCTTTATCGCAATACTACCAGCTTTACGGGCAAATTTGATTTAACCAGTCAAATAAGCAGGAAGCATCAGATTAAATGGGGTGCAGAAGCGCGAAAGCACAAGCTCTATTTAAAAGAATTTAAACTATTGTTAGATTGGTCAACCGGTTATAAACCTCAAATTCCGGATAACGAGCCGGGAGATGTCAATTTTAATGAATATACTCATCACCCTGTTGAAGCAGCTATTTATTTTCAAGATAAGATAGAATACTCAGAAGTGGTCATTAATGCAGGTATTCGTTATGATTTTTTTAATCCTGATGGCAAGGTTCCTATCGATGACCGTGATCCTGATAATGCAAAATATTTCATAGTACGAATGAGTAACGGGAGTGAGTCAAGAATCCCTGAGAGGGACTATGATGCCAATAAAATGGAGATATTGGATATTGTAGATATTCAAAACAATCCCTGGGTCGAAAAATATAAAAAAGCTGAATTTACTCACAAAATTAGTCCGCGTATCGGCATTGCTTATCCAATCACCGAACGGGGAACTATCCACTTTTCCTACGGTCATTTTTTCCAGACGCCACCTTTAGAATATCTCTACCACAATTCAGAATTTGAAGTGAGATCAGGTCCCCTGAAGACAGATACGGAAAATAAAATGGGTAATGCTGCTTTAAAGCCGCAAGAAACGGTCATCTACGAATTTGGCTTGCAGCAGCAGCTAACTGAAGATATCGCCTTTGACTTTACAGGATATTATAAAGATATCAGAAATCTTTTAGGAACTGAAATTATCAAACTTTACGATACACGTCTTTACGCCAGATATGTTAATCGGGATTATGGCAATGTGCGCGGATTCACATTTGCTCTGAAAAAAAGGCACTACAATTATTTTTCGGCTTCAGTGGATTATACTTATCAGATAGCAGAAGGCAACGCCTCAGATCCAAATGATGCCTTTTTGGACGCCATTAGTGGCAGGGAAAGTGAATTCCGGGTGGTTCCCCTGGATTGGGATCAACGACATACCTTGAATATCATGGTTAATGTTAGCGAAAGAAACAAATGGGGCGTGAGCATACTGGGTAGATTAGGCAGTGGCTTGCCTTACACATACGAGCCTCCTCAAACCGGTGAACAATTTATCCGCTTTGAGAATAACGAAAGAAAACCTGCTAATGTCACTGTTGATTTAAATTCTCATATGGACTTTCAAATAGGAAATTTTAAATATACCATTTTTTTAAAAGTTTATAATATATTCGATTATAAAAATGAAATAATAGTTTATCAAGATACGGGTCGTTCCGGCTATACTTTATCCAGCCGTTATTGGGGAGACTGGCAATATATAGCTACTGCCGATGATTTTGTAAATCGAGCTGATTATTATTCTCAGCCCCGGCGGGTGATTTTGGGAATGTCGTTAGGGTTTTAATCCAAATTAAGGGCAATTCGCTATGAATTATAAAAACCTTATTTTATTAACTATAGTACTTATATTTTTAATTACTGCCAATACATCCTTTGCGCAGGGTCCCTATGGGGACCCCAGTTACAGAAGGATGGGAGTTCATAACGGCAATTTGATTGCCACAATATTTTTTAACCAGGGTGATGTCAGTGGCTGGTCTGGTTGGGGTTACCCGCCACCGCGGGTGGAATGGCCCAAAGGCAGTGGTCATGAATATTCCGATGAAAACGGTGTGTTGGTAGCCGCAGAAGTTGTTGATATACACGGGAATACAATTCATATTGTAAGTGAAAGTAATTTAGACTGGGACGGGACCGACCGTTCGCCTACGGGTTCGCAATGGGGTTGGGAGCCTCTGCCCGGTTATTTCAATCCTAATCAAGACTCTCCTGCCATGAGCAATAAACCGGAATCATGGCCTGCCTTCTGGCCGGATAAATTGGATAGCCCCGATGACCCCGGCTGGCGCGGCCTTGATCTGGAAACAAATATCGACCCAAACCCCGAACGTGCCGAATGGAATGGCTATTTTGGCAAAGGGGTCATGCAGGCAGACCAGGAGAGCTTTTTTGTGATGGATGACCATGCCAATCAAGAATTTGAGTTCTTCCCCGATGCTAATGATCCCTTGCGTCGTGGTCTGGGACTTCAGGTAAAATCACGCGGTTTACAATGGTCTGATCCCTTAGCCCAGGATTGTATTTTCTGGTTGTATGAGATTACTAATATCGGTACTTACAATTACGATAAAATCATCTTTGGTGAGGTTTTCGATGCTCGTATTGGTGGCGCGGGTGATGAAAATGATGATATGGCGGATTTTATCTCTTATGGTGATATGGACATCACCTATTCCTGGGATTCTGATGGTGTGGGTACGGGGGGATGGGGTCCCCCCGGCTATTTTGGCTTTGCATTTCTGGAAAGTCCGGGTAGAATCGATGGAGAGGATAATGACGATGATGGACTGCTTGATGAAAAAAGAGATAGTGGACCAGGAGAGTGGATATTTGGAGATATTGGAATTTATGGCGACCCAAAATGGCACTGGTCCGGCGATGAAGACGGCGACTGGTTTGGTTTTACTGATGTAAATAGTAATGGCACCTGGGATAGATTTGAGCCGCTCAATGATGATTTGGGTGCAGACGGTCTTGGCCCTGAACATTCGAGTTATCCGGGGCGGGATATGGGCGAAGGCGATGGCATTCCCACCGATGGCGAACCCCACTTTGATAAGCTCGACGTCGATGAATCCGACCAGATTGGTCTCACCAGCATGGACGCCCATATAGAAAACTCGGTTTACCTGAAAGAAGATGAATTAATGTGGAGACTACTGCAACCAGGACATTGGAATCCGCCACTACTTATGCCGGTAAATTACGAATTTTTCTATGGATCAGGTTTTTTTCCCTTAGAACCGGGGAAAACTGAAAGATTCTCGTTAGCCATGCTGCTAGGCGAAGATTTTGATGATATTATAAGAAATAAAAAAACTGTGCAAAATATCTATAATGCCAATTACCAGTTTAAGACTCCCCCAGTTACACCTAAAGTTACTTCTGTGGCTGGTGATAAGAAGGTGACCCTTTATTGGGATAATCGAGCAGAATTATCCCGTGATCCGGTATATGGCTATGATTTTGAAGGTTATGCTATTTATAAGAGTACCTGGTATGATTTTTCCGATGCAAATTCCATTACCGACAGTTATGGTAACCAGGTTTATCTGGAACCGGTAGCTCAATTTGATTTAGCCAATGGTCTTATCGGGCCTCATCCCGTCGGTGTAGGCTCAGAGCCGGGAATTGACCAACCCACAGGAGCAAATTTTAATATGGGCAATGATACTGGTCTTAAGCATACCTGGACCGATAATGATGTTATTAATGGGCAAACTTACTACTACGCAGTTGTATCGTACGATAAAGGTTATGATGACGATTTTTATGAACGCGGGCTAAGTTTAAAAGAAAATTTAATTAAAGCTTCACCAAGCTTATCTCCCATTGAATATGAACTGGATGAACAGGGAAATATTCTCGGTCAGGGAGACAATACCGCCATCATTAGCCCTGAACCACCCGCCACCGGCTATCAGGCGCCAACGGTCAATAATTTTGAACATATCCACGGCCCATCCACCGGAGCGGTTTCCTATCAGATTGTAGATCCACTCAAAATTAAAGAGAATCATACTTATTCTGTTGTTTTTGATGACACCAGTTCGCTGCAAATTGTTTACTCAATTTATGATAACACAGAGTCTTCTGATTCGCCAATAATCGCCAACATCAGCGATATAGATAGTGAAGAAAGCCCTGTTTTTGACGGTCTTATGCTTTATGTCACCAATGATGCGGTTAGTTACGTAGATTCACTATCCGGCTGGATTACAGACCTAAGCAATTATGAATTGATTGTTAAAGATGAAAAAGGCACCGGTAAAAAGCTGTTTCGTGCTCCCGTTGAATATGTCATATTTTTTGCATCTACCTATATCGATACTTCATCAAATAACAAACCAGCTAAGTTTGAGGTTTGGGACGTTACTTATCCCCCCGAACCGCGAAAGGCAGAATTTTGGTTCAAAGATAATAACAGCGATGGTTTATTTGCAGGTAATATCGAAAATGATTTCATTTATATTTTAGCTGAGAATTCTGAGGGTGTATCAGAAAAAAGCTGGAAGGTAGCTCTTGCTGAACCGGAAAACATTTACGATACCACCTGGGTCTCTGCAGACAGTATGATTATTGATACAACAGTTGTTGAAAAGATTCTTCCTGCGATGGGTGATACTTTATTGATTCACACAGCCAAGCCTTTTAGATCTGGAGATGTCTTTCAATTTAGCACCCGTGCAGCCTATGTACAGCAGTCACTAACACAAAGTTTATTAGATGAGATAGCTGTCGTGCCGAATCCTTATGTTTCAGCAGCTTCATGGGAAACCAGATTAGGTGCCGGAATAATTTCCGGTCGGGGGGAACGAAAAATCAGCTTTATACATCTACCGGAAAAATGTACAATTCGAATCTTCACGGTTAGAGGCTATCTGGTTCAAACCATCGAGCACAATAGCAGCATTGTCTCCGGTGATCAATCCTTGCAAGGAGTTGCTTCGTGGAATTTAAAAACAAAAGACGGGATGGATATCGCCTTTGGGCTATATATCTACCACATAGAAGCGCCGGGAATAGGGGAAAAAGTCGGGAAGTTCGCAGTAATAAAATAAAAATCTGAGATACCGGCGGAGAATAAATTATAGAGAAAAAAAGGTGTTTTGATTGGAACAAAATAAACCGATTAAAAACCGTCCTGAATTAGGGAGAAATATTGAAATGAATAAAACAATAATTTATCATTTAATTGTTTTAGTATGTGTTGCCACTATGGCATTTGGTCAAAATGTTTCCAAGGTAGGAACTACGGCCGCTTCATTTTTAGAGATTGAAGTCGGTGCACGAGCCGTAGGCATGGGTGGTGCTTTTATGGCTGTGGCTAATGATGCGACAGCAATCTATTGGAACCCGGCAGGTTTAGCCCGCTTGTCTGGTGGCGAAGCTATTTTATGCCACAATAAATGGCTGGCCGGTATTAACTTTGATTTCGCGGGTATTGTTCTACCCTTAAGTCAGTTTGGCACGATTGGCGTTAGCATTACATCATTTTCTACTGATGAGATGGATGTACGAACCGTATTTGAACCCGAGGGCACCGGCGAAAAGTTTAGTGTAAGTGATTTCTCCTTAGGATTGTCTTATGCCAAGAATCTAACCGATAGATTTTCTATCGGGTTTACTGTTAAATATATCCAACAAAGTATCTGGCATATGAATGCGTCCAGCGTTGCCATCGATATTGGCACTCTGTTCACCACCCCCTTTTATGGCACAAGGATCGGGATGTGTATTTCCAATTTTGGCGGTAAAATGAGAATGGAAGGAAAAGATACATTTATCAATTACGATCTCGCCCCTCAACAGAGTGGCAGTAATGATCGTATACCAGCGTATTTACAAACCGATGAATTTTCATTGCCTCTACTTTTTAGGGTTGGATTGGCAATAGATGTGTTGGAAAATGAAGCTAACTTGTTAACGTTGGCTGTCGATGCAGCTCACCCCAGCAATAATACAGAGTATGTTAATTTGGGAATAGAATATGTTTTCAAAAATATGGTTGCTTTAAGGGTTGGTTATAAAAACATGCTAGTACTCGATAATGAGGAAGGAATTACCGCCGGCGTGGGATTGATAATAAATAAAATGGTCAGTAATGTCTCCCTGATGATTGATTATAGTTATCAGGATTTTGGCAGGTTGAATAATGCACAGCGATTTTCTCTAGGGTTGGCATTTTGATTGGCTTTTAGGTAATTAAAAGTTTATAAAGATTGTAACTGTTCAACCACTACAATTCAAGATATGGCGATATCCAATCTATAATAATCCATTACTTTATCAGGTCAGTACTCCACTTATAGCGATGGTGTTATATAGACGGTTATATTTAAATGGAGAAAATAAGTGAAAATACTCCGTATTTTTAGCTTTCTTTTGTTAGTCATTTTTACATTGCTGAGTTTTAAAGCCTGGGCCGGAACTACAGGAAAGATCGCTGGAACGGTTATCGACGCCGAAACCGGGCAAGGACTGCCAGGAGTTAATATCCTCATTGAAGGGACTACTTTAGGAGCATCCACAGACTTAGATGGATACTTTGTGATCTTAAATATTTCCCCGGGAGTTTATACGCTAAAAGCTTTGATGATAGGATATAGTATCACTCGAATAACCGAAGTCAAAGTCTCCATCGATTTTACAACTAATTTAGACTTCCGACTTCAAACTACTTTGTTAGAAACTGAAGAAGTGGTTATTATTGCAGAACGACCCATCATTCAAAAAGACCTTACTTCTACTTTATCTATTGTTACCAGCAAAGAGATCGAGGCTATGCCGGTGGAGGAACTCACTGATATTCTACAATTACAGGCAGGAATTGTAGTGGGCGCTGATGGTGAAATTCACATCCGGGGCGGGCGAGCCAATGAAGTCGCCTATATGATAGATGGAATTTCTGTCACTGATCCTTTCTCCGGAATTATAGCCGTGGAAGTGGAAAATGCCGGTATTCAAGAACTGCAGGTGGTAAGCGGCACCTTTAATGCCGAATACGGACAAGCCATGTCCGGAATAATAGACATTGCCACTAAAGAAGGCGGGGCTAAGTTAACAGGACAATTATCTGCATATATCGGAGATTATCTGAGCAAGCATGATGATACCTTTTTACATATCGATCATTTAGACCCGCTGGGGTTGGCTAATGTTCAGGGATCTCTCAGCGGGCCTTTTCCCGTACTAAACAATAAACTCTCTTTTTTCGTTACAGGAAGATTTTTTGACAGCAAAGGATGGCTCTACGGGCAGCGGAGATTTAACCCTTCCGACTCTTCTAGTTTTGAAAATTGGTTCGAAGATCGAGACGATATTGGCGCCGACGGCATTCCTGACACCAAAGATCGAGGAGAGCATGATGGCAGCCCGACACCGGGTGAACCTAATGTTTATCTTGAGGAAACAGGGGATGGCGTTTACACTCCGATGAATCCTTACCAAAAAATGTCAACGCAGCTGAAAATAACTTATAAAGTTTCATCCAATATAAGGCTTAACTACTCATTACTATGGAATAAAGTAAATTCCCGTGAATATAATCATTTATTTAAATTAAATCCTGACGGCAATTATCAATCTTTTAAACATGGTTACACTCACATTCTGATCTGGAATCATACATTGAGTTCAAAAACCTTTTACACAGTCAAATTCGCTAATGTCTTTTTTGATTATAAGAGTTATGTCTATGAGGATCCTTACGATTCCCGTTATGTTGATCCGCAACGTCTCTCGGATGCTTCGCAGAACGCATTCAAAACCGGTGGCACTCAAATGTGGCATTATTATCGCAATACCAATACGCTGCAGGGAAAAGTTGATCTGACTAGTCAGGTTAATAAAACTAATCAGGTGAAAATCGGTATGGAATTAAGGATGCATAAATTGAACCTCCACGAATTTCAAATCATACGAGAGGGACGCGAAACCGATCCTTTTGTACCAAAAATACCGCAGCTTTCTTCACCGGCTAATAATCAATATCAGCATGACCCGGTAGAAGCTTCTTTATATATTCAGGATAAATTAGAATTTAACGATATGATCGTTAACGCCGGCTTAAGATATGATTATTTTGATGCTAGCGGAAAAATTCCTTTAGATTTTCGGGATCCGGACAATGCTAAATATTTTAACGTCCGCACAGCTGCGGATGATATTATAAAAGTTAAGGAAAATGATTATAATAAAACACAAGGCGAAATTATCGATGTTGTGGATGTAAGGGGCAATCAATGGACTTATAAATATAAAGATGCAGAACCTGTACATCAAGTCAGCCCGCGGATCGGAATCGCTTATCCTATTACTGCCCGTGGGGTAATCCATTTTTCTTATGGCCATTTTTTCCAGATTCCCACTTTTGAGCAGTTATATCACAATCCGGAATTTGAAGTCTGGCCGGGTGGATTAGGCGTAAAAATAGGTTCTTCGGATTACGAAGCGAATAAAATGGGTAATGCCGAATTAAAGCCGCAGCAAACGGTTAGCTATGAAATTGGTTTGCAACAGCAGCTTACAGATGATATTGGCATCGACATGACCGGCTTTTACAAAGACATCAGAAATCTGTTGGGTATTGAGATTATAACTACTTACACGCAAGATGTTTACGCCAGATATATTAATCGCGATTACGGTAACGTGAGAGGATTTACGTTATCCTTTAATAAAAGACGGTCAAATTATATTTCGGCATCTGTTAATTATACTTTTCAAATAGCTGAAGGTAACTCTTCTGATCCGGATGCCGCCTATTATGATGCGAGAAGCAATAAAGAGAGTGAAATTCAGGTTGTACCATTAGATTGGGATCAGACCCACACTCTTAATTTTACAGTAACACTAAGCGACCCTAATATATGGGGTGTAAGTATTATTGGGAGATTAGGTAGTGGATTACCTTATACACCTAAGATATCTAACGTTGGAGCTACTTTTGAAAATGACGAGCGGAAACCAACTCAATATAATTTTGATTTGAGAGCGCATACAAATTTTAAGCTACTGGGATTAAAATATTCTATATTCTTGAAAATTTATAATCTGTTTGATTATAAAAACGAAATACAAGTCTATTCCGATACCGGCAGAGCCGGTTACACCATAGAATCGTACGGAAGTGTGCGTGGTGTCAATACATTAGCGGAATATTTGAATAGACCCGATTATTATTCTGAACCAAGGAGGGTGATTCTTGGGTTTTCAGTAGGATTTTGAGGATGAGATGATTTGGAATAAGCAGAGGCGCAGAAAACTATGGGAGCAGATTAAGTTGGGAGATGTTAAAATATGACAAGCAAGAGAATATTTGCTTTATTTTTTATAATAGTAACCCTTTCTATTATACCTGACAATTCATTTGCTGATGGACCTTACGGCGATAGATCCTGGCGAAAACAGGGAGTTATGGATGGAAATTTAGTGCGAACTATATTTCTTAATCACGGCGAGGTTGCTATGTGGCCATTCCAGCCTTCCTGTGAATGGCCTAAAGGTAGTGGACATTCCTATATCGATGGGGTCGCACCATGGGTCGCAGCTGAAGTGGTGGATATTCATGGCAACACGATCCACCCTTTACAAACCAATTACCGTGAATATATTGATCGGGACCCCGAAACCGGACTGGAGTGGGGCTGGCAACCACTCCCCGATTACGCCAATATCAATCAAGATTTTCCTGCCATGAGCAATAACCCTGAAACCTGGCCCTGGCGCTGGCCCGATAAACCGGATTGGTTTGATCAGGAAACAGGCAAATCTTTATGGAATGGCTATTTCGGGATGGGTGTCACTAATGCAGATCTGGAGACATATTATGTAATGGATGATGCGGCAGATGTGGAATTCGATTTCTATCCCGATGCTTCCGATTCTACCCGCCGCGGTCTGGGACTCAAAGTTGCAGTAAGGGGGTTTCAGTGGTCTCATGTCCTGGCCGAAGATTGTATCTTCTGGCACTATGATATTACTAATATGGGAACTACAGATTATCCCGACGCATTATTCGGAATGTATATAGATTTCGGAATCGGTGGCACCGACGATTCTAGTGACGACTTTGGTGAGTATGATACAGCATTGGATATTACCTTTGCCTGGGACGGAAATGGAATCGGAAAGCCGGGCGATTGGGGACCGGTGGGAGTGGCCGGCTATGCTTTCCTGGAAAGTCCGGGCGTCGGAAATGTTTATGATGAATTTGGTGCTTTAATAAAAGAAGGCGATGGCATAGACAACGATGATGATGGAATCCTTGACGAAAGCAGAAACAATCCCCCGGGAGAATATATTTTTGGACCTGTGGGCATCTATGATTCACCTAAATGGCACTGGGAAGGTGATGAGGATGGCGACTGGGATAGCTTTAGTGATTTCAACAGCAATGGCAACTGGGATGAAGGAGAACCCTTAAACGACGACCTGGGCGCCGATGGTGTAGGTCCTACCGATGAACAATACTCCGGCCCTGATGAAGGAGAGGGTGATGGCATACCTACCGATGGCGAACCGGACTTTAACCAAACGGACAAGGATGAATCGGATCAGATTGGCTTGACCAGTGTTAAGATCTTTAATCTGCACCAGTATGATCTCTATCTGGACGAAGAAATCTGGAATATTATGGCATATGGCTTTTTCGATACTGGGGAGGAAGATGTAAATTTAGGCGCTCTTTACGCGTCTGGTCCCTTTTCATTAAAAGCGAACCAAACTGAAAGATTTTCCATGGCGTTACTTTTTGGCGAAGACCGTCAGGATTTAATACGAAACAAAATAATCGTTCAGGGAATATACAATGCCAATTATAATTTCTCCCGCCCTCCGGATAAACCAACGGTTCGTGCTGTTGTAGGAGATCGGCGTGTGGCTCTTTATTGGGACCGCAAGGCTGAAAATTCCTATGATCGATTTCTTGGAAAATATGATTTTGAAGGCTATCGCATCTATCGCAGTACCGACCCTGCATTCTTAGAACCGAAAGTAATTACCGATACTTATGGGATTAAGACACTGCGCAAACCTATCTTCCAATGCGACCTGGCCAATTTTAATCCCGACACCCTGTGGTGGGTAAAAGGACCTCATCCGGTGGGTATCAATGGGATTCAATTTGATATGGGCGACGATACCGGTCTGGTGCATTACTGGACTGACTCTACAGTTGTAAATGGTCAGACTTACTACTATGCGGTGGTCTCTTATGATCAGGGATTTCCTCCTCCGCAGTTAGGTGAAATTGGGCTGCCGCCAACTGAATGCACCGCTATTATTCGCATAGATGAGCTGGGGAATGCTACTGACACTGATATTAATACCGTGGTGGCTATACCCAGTGTACCGGCCGTTGGATATAAGCCACCGCAACAAGATAACATTCAACACTCCGGCCCCGGAACGGGTTTCATCTCCATAGAAATTTTAAATCAAATGCAGGTGAAAGAAGATCAGATTTATCAAATAGCCTTCAGCCATAGCGATCTTTTCCAGACCA
>CAYULK010000026.1:0-1801 GCA_964445625.1 uncultured Calditrichota bacterium | reverse complement strand
AAAGAAGATCAGATTTATCAAATAGCCTTCAGCCATAGCGATCTTTTCCAGACCATTCACTACTCGGTTTATGATATGATATCATCTCCTCAGGAAATACTAATCGATAACAGTCCTTATATCGGTTTAGACTCAATATTAGTGGATCCCATTAAGCGGAGATACCAATTGAGACCTGAAGATGGTCCGGTTTTTGACGGTATGAGAATCCTTGTATATAACGATGTATTGGCATATATTGACTCATTGTCCGGCTGGATCGCTGGTGATTGTAACTATTCTATCAGCGTTAATCCCTATAATCCCAATGGTGTACCGTATCCGGCTGATTATGAAATTCGGTTTGAATCCATGGCTGTTGATACTTCCACCAATAATAAGCCGGCTAACTTCAAAGTCTGGAATGTAACCGAGCAGAGATATAGTAAATTCTATTTTAAGGATCTGAATAACAACGGTATACCAGACAGGCCAAATCAAGATTTTATTTATATTTGGGAGACAATTAATGGGGAGAATACCAAAACCTGGCAAATATATTTCAATGACCCAGACGATAGATTAGTGACGCCAGAGTTAATGGAAGATGGCGATGTTCTTTTAATTCACACCAGTAAACCGTTTCGGGGAGATTATGGTGATGGCCTGGGCGGTGATAGATTTACAGTTAACACTAAAGCCGCTTATATTCAGCCGGATATTGCTAAAACCGAATTAGATAAAATTGCTGTTGTTCCCAACCCGTATGTTGCGGCTGCCTCGTGGGAAGCTAAGAGTTTATACTTTACCGGCAGAGGGGAAAGAAAGATCGAATTTATTCATCTGCCAAGAAAGTGCACGATTCGCATATACACAGTAAGAGGCTATCTGGTGCAAACTATTGAGCACGATAAAGATATCGACAATGGTAGTGAATTCTGGGATCTGCGAACCAAAGACAGGATGGATATCGCTTATGGACTCTACATCTACCATATAAATGCGCCGGATATAGGCGAAAAGATTGGCAAATTTGCTATTATTAAATAACTGATTATGTCCTTTACTCTGCATATGATATAGGAGATTGCTACGCTAATGCTCGGAATGACAAATTGTAGTATTTTTTGTCATCCTGAATTTATTTCAGGATCTATAACTTCAATAAAAACATGATTCCGAAAGCCCGAACACAGTTCGGGACAATGACAAATTGCAGTATTTTACAGAACTCAAACTTTTAAATGAAAGGAGGAAATATTATTATATATGAGGACACAAAAAAAACGAGAGGAGGTGAGATTTAACATCAATATTTCATTGTTACCAATTAACCTAATTTATGGAGAATAAGTTATGAAGAAATTAAGCTTGTTTTTTATTGTTACGGCAATAGCTTTTATTACAACTAGTGCCTTTTCACAAGCGTCCGACACCACTCTCTACCAGATGAAGAATACCGGTTTCGGCATCACCGATATCGATCATAATGGTCATAAAGAGATCATCATGTTCGACGATAACACCGGTCTGGTAAGGGTGTATGAAAATACCGGCAACGACTCCTACACTTTTATCAAGGAGTGGACAACTGCTGACTGGACGGGTGATGCGGCTGCTTTTGCCACTGCCCAGGGCACCAAGGCCAGAATTGCTTGCGGCGATTTTGACATGGACGGTGTTGATGAACTGTACATAGCTGACAGGCACGGTCAGATGTGGGTAGTTACCCCCAACGGAAACATAACTACTATGTTCGATGCTGTTAATTTCCATCTGCTCCATGACTGGAAGACTCACATGAACTACAACGAGAGTGGTG
>CAYULK010000025.1:0-19545 GCA_964445625.1 uncultured Calditrichota bacterium | reverse complement strand
ATTTATATATTTTTAGTGGCCTTTCGTGTATTTGGTGGGCTGAACTATTACAAAAATTCTAATCTTGGATATCTCAGTGTCCCGTGGTTCCTTATATATGTCTTGTGCAGAATGATTATCATTAATGTCAATTATAATAGTCCGTGAGGTTTTCTAATGATCAAAACAGGTAGAATTTTTACATTTTTAGTCCTGCTGTCAGGATTACTCTTTGCTCAGGAAAATGGCGAAGAAGAGAAAAAAGAACCCGAGTATGGTTGGAAAAATAATCTTGTTGCCAATTTCAGTTTTACCCAGAATCAGTTTGATAACTGGTCTCAGGGTGGGGAGAATTCCTGGGCCTGGCAAACAGATCTGATTGCCAGGTTTATCAACGATCAGGAAAAATTTAACTGGGCCAATTCAGGTAAACTTTCCTATGGTAAGGCAAAGATTGCTGATGATGATGCCAAAAAAGCCGCCGATGAAATAAGGATTGAAAGTGTTTTTACTTATAAGATGGGTAAAAGTATGCATGTAAATCCTTACGTCGCAGTCACCGGCCTGACGCAGTTTACCAAGGGGTATGAATTTACTGACACTTCCCGGATTGAGATATCAAATTTTATGGATCCGGGATATTTTACCGAGAGTGCCGGAGTTGGATATACCCGTGGGGATAAATTTAAAACCCGCCTTGGTGTTGCATTCAAACAGACCATAACTGATAAATTTGCGGATCGTTATGCGCTGGGTGAAACATTCAGATCTGAATTCGGTATGGAATCGGTTACGGATTTCACGATGCGTCTGGCAGAAAACCTGATCTATACCGGAAAATTAATCTTCTTTTCAAATATGATAAGATTCGATGAAATTGATGTGGACTGGGATAATGTCTTTGTTGCCAAAGTTTCAGATATACTTAATGTTACGCTAACGATCCGGCTTTTTTATGATCGCGATATTTCAATAAAGAGACAATTGAAGCAGACACTGGCGATTGGTTTTTCTTATGATTTGTTTGATTAACCGCTCTGCCGGAAATAAGCGCCAGCGGTTTCCGGCGATGTATGCTATGAGTTGATTCTTCCGGAGACCGCTTCACTAATCTCCGGAGAAGAGCATTTCTCTGCCGGAAATAAGTGATAACGGTTTCCTGTGATGTTTGCCATGGGGTGATTCTTCCGGAGACCGCTTCGCTAATCTCCGGAAAAGGAAATACTTAAAAAAATCTCGTCATGCCGAGGCCAACATAATAACGCGGACGATCAAGCCGGTACGTAAAGTCCACTCTAAAAAGACTAAATATTCCATTTATGGCAGCGCCCAGTTCATGACGTACCTGGTCTTCATAAATATAGTCATGTGTCAACTCCATCTGGCGCTGATTTGAGATCCAGGTACGGCCATGGGCGCCAAATACAATTAAACTAATACTTTTTTCGACCAGAAAATCGATCCCGAGAAGTTCAAAAGGTACAGTCCGGAAATTATGCTCCCAAAAAATAGCCGCATATTTTTCTCCTTCATACGGTCGTCCCATTAATGATCGAAATGTAGCAAACGGTGTAAAAGCATAAAATGCGGCATCCAGTGCCCCGAATTTCTGAATTGGCAGATTCCCGGCTGATGTACCCATCTGGATATGAATATCCAGCGCATTGGGCAGCAATCGACGTGGTAAAAATGTTGGAATCCGCCAGTCAGCTTCTAATCTCATAACCGTAAAATCAAAATTACCGGAAAGTGTGTGTTCCATACTCAGGAATATTCGTTTTTGTCCAACCACACCAAACGGCACAAAATTTCCTCCATATAGATAAGAGCATTCAACGGATCTTAAAATTCCTTCCGGAATCCTGGGATTAGGTCGCTGTTTAAAATCAGACCAAACCATATTAAAATCACTTGTTTTCTCTAAAGAAGAATGCTCTTCATAATGATACTTGAGTGTAAAAGTAGACCTGATCTTACGAATACGGGCGGCCGCTTCTAAACGCATTCCTTTATTCCAGTAATAATCAAAGTAATCATCCAGGGCAAAGAGTGGAAGTGTACTGGCCACTAATCTGGAATAGGTCATTGACTGATAACGCAAGTCGGTCAATGTGCTAACAGCCCCTTCAAATCGCCAACGAACTGATTTGCCTGTGCGGTAACGTAAACGAAAATGATATCCGCCTCTTTTCAGACCTGTTTTATATGCTGCGCCCATGCGAACCGAAAGCCCGCCGTAAATTGTTTGATCAATAGTTATTCCTGCATTTAATTCGTCAACACGGTTATACCAGATTGAAGGTGAAAAATAAGACCAGATGTTGCGGCCTTTGCTTGTATCCGGATCTGCATCATCTTCTATTTCTATGAATTGTGCTAAAAAGCCGGATGGCTTAAAAGCCTTTTTCAGCGTCATTGTGCTATCTAATTCCTCATATGCTTTGTCCTCTTTTCGGGACAGGGGAATTGCCCGGATATGTTTATTTTCAGCCAGGGCGATAGAGTCTACTGATAAAAAATCCTCACTTTTGTACAGAGAATCGGGTAATTCAATATTGACCTGATAATCAGACAGACTGGCAATGCGTTGATATATTATTTTAGGAAATTCCAGACCAGGTATTCCGATTTTAAACGATCCTTTCATCCTTAGATCTACCGGTAACCAGAATTCTCCGCCATAATTTCTGAATTGTTGAATATAATAGACATCCCACATCTGGATTGGGATCGGAAAGCGGACGGACTCATTTGGGATTAATTCTGCTTTAAGTAAAGCAAATACACTGTCTAATACGGCTACCTTTCCCTCAAATACCGGTTGCAGTTTACTATCCGGTATCACCTGTATCCAGAACACCTTTTTATTGTCCATGCGGCTTATATCTTCGAGTTTAAAGCGGTAGTAGTCCATGGCATCCGGGTGGGTCGGACCGATCATCAGATAACCGCTGATACTGATATCATCGTCGTATAGATTCGGTATATAGCTGGCAAAGGCGATATTATATTCTTCCTGAAGATTGCTCGATTGTTCTTTGCTCTTGATTACTTCGCGGCTACCTTTCTCCTTATCCCAAAATGTCTCTGATGTACTTTCGGCCAGACTAACAATCCCGGAATCGTTTTCCAGCACGACCCGGCTATAAGCATTGGCCCGGTAAGTTTTCAGTTTACTACGCCATTCTTTTTTACGCTTTATCACCTCACGCATGATGCGCATACCGGGATCTTCAGCAATTACAGTAATTGTTTCACCTTTAAATATGATGGGCTCCAGGAGAATTTTTAGCTCACGACCTTCATCATCATGGGTGATCCGTACGGATTTAGATTGATATCCGATATACGAAATATTTATTATTACGGAAGGGCTTTCGATGGTTAATACAAAAAATCCATCTTCATTGGAAATAGTGCCTTTATAAGTGCCGCTGATTTGCACATTGGCTGCCGGCAGGGGTTCTTTTGTCTTTGCATCGAGAATAAGGCCACTGATAACAGATTCAGCTAAAATTTGATGGGAGCAAATAAACAGAAATAAAATAAAAAAGAAAAGATATTTCGTTTTCATATGAATATGGGCACCTGGAACAATGGTATAAATTTAAAATACGATGTTTAAAAAATAAGAGCAAAAAATAATACAGGAAATTTGATCCTTTATCCCTTCCCTCGTTCCCAAGTTGTATTTGGGAACGAATATATTGCCCATGTATCTTTTGGTTTATGTTAAAATCAACAGTCATCAATCTGACCAAAAATAAACAATAAGAATATTGCAATTAATATGATAGAATAATAAATTAAAAGTTTATTTTATTTAATAATTTCAAATGATCTGGAGGAAGAATGTCTGAAAAATGTGTCTATAATTTTGGTGATGGAAAAGCAGAAGGCAAAGCGGATATGAAACTTCTGCTCGGAGGCAAAGGATCTAATCTGGCCGAGATGTCAAATCTGGGCGTCCCTGTTCCTGCAGGATTCACTATCTCAACTGAAATTTGCGCTGAATTTTATAAAAATAAGGGCAACTACACTGATGATGTAATAAAACAGGTTAAGGATGGTATGGCCCATATAGAAAAAATTATGAAGGCCGGATTTGGCGATGCCGATAATACATTGCTCGTTTCGGTTCGTTCTGGTGCACCGGCAAGTATGCCGGGGATGATGGACACCGTGCTTAACCTTGGTTTGAATGAAGATACAGTCAAGGCTGTCATTCAACAATCCGGAAATGAAAGATTTGCCTGGGATTCTTACCGCCGCTTTATTCAAATGTATGGCGATGTGGTCATGGAAATGAAACCGGATTCCAAAGAAGAAGAAGATCCTTTTGAAGTAATACTTCAGGAGATGAAGGATAAAAAAGGTGTGCAAGCTGATACGGAACTGACCGCTGATGATTTGAAAGAACTGGTCGGTTTATTTAAAAAAGCAATAAATGAACGTACCGGTAAAGATTTCCCGACTGATCCCTGGAAACAATTATGGGGTGCTATAAATGCAGTATTCAGTTCATGGAATAACCAGCGTGCGGTAATATACCGCAAACTTAATAACATCCCTGCTGATTGGGGTACAGCGATAAACGTCCAGGCCATGGTTTATGGGAATATGGGCGATGATTGTGCTACCGGCGTTGCCTTTACACGTGATCCAGCCACCGGTGAGAAAAAATTTTATGGCGAATATCTGGTTAATGCCCAGGGTGAAGATGTGGTGGCCGGTACTCGTACACCACAACCGGTGAATGAATCAACAAAAACAAGCAGCAATCAGGAAACTCTGGAAATGATTATGCCGGAACCCTATAAAGACCTGGATCGTATTTATAATTTGCTTGAGAAGCATTATAAAGATATGCAGGATATCGAATTCACAATTCAGAAGGGTAAACTCTGGATGTTACAAACCCGTAATGGAAAGCGCACAGCGGAAGCTGCCGTTCGTATTGCTGTTGAAATGGTAGGTGAGGGTTTAATTGATAAAAAAACAGCCGTCATGCGTGTGGATCCGGAACAGATCGATCAATTACTGCATCCGACTTTTGATCCAAAAGCAAAGAAAAAGGTGGTTGCCAAGGGTCTGCCGGCATCACCCGGAGCCGCTACGGGACGTATTGTCTTTCATGCCGATGATGCCGAAGAATGGTCAGCAAAGAGCGAAAAAGTGATACTGGTACGAATTGAAACCTCGCCCGAAGATATCGGTGGTATGGACGTAGCCGAGGGGATTCTCACATCCCGTGGTGGTATGACCTCTCATGCGGCTGTCGTCGCACGCGGTATGGGAACCTGTTGTGTCGCCGGTTGCAGTGCTTTGAAGATTGATTATAAAACAAAGAAAATGATTATTGGTGATGAAACTTTTAGTGAAGGTGATTGGATTTCATTAGATGGTTCACAAGGGGAAGTAATTGTGGGTAAGGTCCCCACAATCACTCCTGATCTGTCCGGTGATTTTGAGAAATTGATAGTATGGGCTGATGAGTTTCGAAAACTTAATGTTCGTACTAATGCAGACACACCAAATGATTCGGACGTCGCCCGCAATTTTGGCGCCGAGGGTATTGGTCTGTGTCGCACAGAACATATGTTTTTCGAGGGTGACCGGATCAAGGCTGTGCGTGAAATGATTCTGGCTGATGATGAGACAGGTCGTCGTGCTGCTCTCGTTAAATTGCTGCCTTATCAGAGAGATGACTTTTATGGTATTTTCAAAGCCATGCATGATCTTCCTGTAACCATCCGGACCCTTGATCCACCATTGCATGAATTTCTGCCACACGAAATCGCCAGTCAGCAGGAAATGGCAGATGAAATGGGGATATCCCTGGAAGAAGTGAAAGCAAAAGTTGATTCGCTGATGGAATTCAATCCGATGTTAGGGCATCGTGGTTGCCGTCTGGGAATTACTTATCCGGAGATTACTGAGATGCAGGCCCGGGCAATAATGGAAGCCGCCTGCCAACTGACTAAAGAAGGTGTGAAGGTACTTCCGGAAATTATGATTCCATTGATTGGGACCAAGGCAGAATTTACACATCAAAAAGCAGTTGTCAAACGTGTTGCCGAAGAGGTCCTCAGTGAATTTGGGGTCAAAGTAGATTATCTGATTGGTACCATGATCGAAATTCCACGCGCTGCTTTGACAGCAGATGAAATTGCCGAAGAAGCCCAATTTTTCTCTTTTGGTACTAATGACCTCACACAGATGGCCTTTGGCTACTCGCGGGATGATGCCGGAACATTCCTGGCAGAATATGTAGAAAAAGGAATTTTACCGGAAGATCCATTTCAGGTACTTGATCAGAGCGGTGTTGGACAATTGGTAGAAATCGCTGTTGAAAAAGGCCGTAAAACGAAGCCCGATCTGAAAATCGGAATCTGCGGTGAACATGGTGGTGAACCAAAATCTGTGGCATTCTGTCATCGGGTAGGAATGGACTATGTCAGTTGTTCTCCCTATCGTGTGCCAATCGCACGATTAGCTGCTGCTCAGGAAGCAATCCGAACCGCATAAAATACGAAATTGAACAAAAAAAGCCGGCAATTGTCCGGCTTTTTTTGTGTGTATGCGATCTTAAAACTGTTGTCTGCAAATATGGATAAGGGTATATTCTGATATATGAAGCATATTTTGATTATTCACACCGGCGGGACGTTTGGCATGATACCAACAGCGTCTGACAATACACTTAAACCGGGAAAAATTGAAGAAGATATCGACTGTTATCTCCCGGCCTTAAATGATCTGGCAGAGATTGATATAAAAATTCCATTTAATCTCGATAGCTCAAATATTGGACCGGAACAATGGATCGAATTATATGCCCTCATCGAAATAAATTATGATTCATATGATGGTTTTATTATCATACATGGGACCGATACTTTAGTCTATACTGCCACGGCAATTTCATATTTGTCAGCTAAACTTTCAAAACCGATTATTTTTACCGGATCTCAGCGGCCACTTTCTGCCATCCGTTCCGATGCACGCAGCAATCTGATCAATGCTGTTGAACTGGCCACAAAGGAAATCCCGGAAGTTGCCATTTGCTTTGATAATAAACTCTATCGTGCAAATCGAACTAAAAAACAAAGTATTGAGAGTTATCACGGATTCGATTCGCCCAATTACCCACCCTTGGCCCGCATGGGATTGAATATTCAGTTATATCCAAATCTCTTCCGGACTGCAGATAGTAAATATGTTTTTAAACCGCTTTTTAAAACAAATATTCTGATTATTCCGCTATTTCCCGGATTGGATTATAAACCCTATCTGAATTTCCTGGATAGTGATATTACCGGTATCATATTGAGAGGATTTGGTTCAGGAAACCTTCCCGAAATATCACCAAACTGGATATCATTTGTGCAAAAATCAATTGATAAAGGTAAATCCGTATTTATAAATAGCCAGTCACAGCATGGTAGGGTTGATCTTACTCTATATGAATGCGGCCGAAAAGCGATGGAAGCAGGAGCGGTCTCTTTGGGAGATATGACCATTGAAGCTGCATTGGTTAAACTGATGCTTTTAACAGGTAATTTTGATGACAGGAATAAGATTGAACAGGTGATGTTACATGCATTGGCCGGAGAATTGAGCGTGTGATAAATTCGAAAATGAAATTAGTACACAGGAGGATATTTAAAAAACCATTTGGTGTGGTATTCTCACATGAATATAATCTAAGCCTGCTGGCCCGTGACACACACAAATCTTTTGATCCCATCAAATATAAAAAAATCCGGGATCTGCTGGTAGTGAATAATTTACTCAGTAGAAAAAAAATATTAATTCCCAGATATGTTTCCTATGAAAATCTTGAACTCGTTCATACCCCTGCTTTCTTAAAAAAAATAAGAGATCCGTTCTATGTAGCCAAAATCCTGAATCTGGAAACCCCGGATCCATGGGATACATATATTCTTGAGTATTTTAGGATCATGACCGGTGGAACTCTTCTGGCCACGAAATTTGCACTTGATAATAATACTGTGGCTTTTAACCTGGGTGGCGGATTTCACCATGCACATGCAGATAAGGGCGCAGGATATTGCCTGTTAAATGATGTTGCCGTGGCTATAGAAAAATTTCGTAAGATGGGTAGATTCAAACGGCCAATGATAGTCGATCTTGATTACCATGAGGGTGATGGAAATCTGATATTTTATAAAGATGACCCGGATGTGTATACATTTTCCCTGCATGCCAGCGATTGGATGAATATCGATAAAGCAAACAATACCGATATCATTTTACCGGATCAATGCGCTGGGACCGAATACCTGAAGATTTTAAAAAAGGAATTACCACTTGCATGGAGAAAGTTTGAACCCGACATTGTATATTATATAGCCGGTTCAGATACCTACGAAAAAGATCTGATTGGAGATCTAAATTTGACACGCACTGATATGCTTGAGCGTAATATGTTTGTTTTTAATCGTATAAGTGAAGGATCGCTGCCCGGTGTCATTGTCGCCGGGGGTGGATATGGGCCGGATAGCTGGCAGATATACTACGATTTTCTGGAAAGGGTTTTGGTGTCAGGATGATTCATCTACGTAGTAAATATTGGTGGATTGCCAAACGACTACAAACTGAACAGTTACAACTAACGCAGTCTGAAAAATTTGAATTCTCTGATCGGGATCTGTTTGAACTTGATATCGGAAAGCGCGGTAGTTCGTTTTTTCTCGGTTTTTATTCTGAAGAGGGATTGAAGCTAGCTCTTAATAAGTATGGCGTATACGATTTGTTGAAAGAAAAGGGGTTTGATAATATTTATACCGATGTTGATACATCTGACCCTTACAAACATCGTATTGCATTATACCAGGAGTCCAGGAAAAAAGAGAATCTGATAATTGAACTAGTGGTCCGGAAATACTTTTTTACTCTCAATCTACCCTATGAGAGTAAATACAATGGCAGTAATTATACCGGTCTGGCTATAGACTGGTTATTAATTCAGGACACAAATGCAAGTTTTACTGCTAAGAAACAAAGGCTACCAGACCAAAATTATCCCGGTTTAGGTCTTTCTTCTATAGTTCTGGAATTATTATTAATTATATGCTGGAGATTAAACCTGGCTGGTATTATTAATGTACCGAACCATTATCATAATGCATTTTTGTACTCAAAAATCTTTTATTATTTTAATCCATCTGCACAGGCGAAATTTATAGCGCTGCGAAATTCTTTTAAAGAGTATCCGTTGCACAAATTAGCGTGGGGTATCGAATGGGACTGTATAGAAGATTTGATGGAAAATAAACCGTTTGAATGGTTTGTACATCATCAGATTGTACCGCTTCACAAGGATTTGCAGAAAGTATTCAAAGGACGGAAATATAAATTACAGGTTCGTAAAGAAATTAAAAATTTCAAATTTGCATTTAATGAAGAAAAATATTTAGAATGCATGAATAAGTTTAAAGGAAAAAATCCGGAGAAGTGTATATGAAGTTAAAAGCAATTCAATTACGCAAAGGTAATATTATTGAGCATAATGGTGAATTATTCAGACTTACTGAGGTGTTTCACAACACACCGGGAAAAGGTCCGGCTTCCGTGCAAACCAAGATGAAAAACATCCGCACCGGTGTGAATGCTGAAAAGAGATTCCGCAGTGATGAAACAGCGATAAAAGCATCCCTTGATAGTAAAAAAATGGAATACTTATACCAGGATGGGGAAGATTATTATTTCATGGATACGAGCACATATGAGCAAATACCATTACGCCAGGATTTGCTGGAAGATAACGTGTTTTACCTGCTGCCGAATATTAACGTAACGGTCAATTTTTATCAGGACTCAGCAGTAGGTATAGAGTTGCCCGGTTCCGTCAATTTAAAAGTCGTGGAAACAGAACCTTCGATGAAAACCGCCACCGTCACTTCATCATACAAACCGGCTGTGCTGGAAACAGGATTAAAAACACAAATACCACCATTTATTGAAGAGGGTGAAATCATTCGTGTGGATACTTCAGATGGCAAGTATCTGGAACGGGCCAAGTAGAACAAACCGGGGAAGTCGAACTTTTATTTAAATTTTTAGTTTAATTATCCAAATCACGCAGCACATATTATTAACTTGAGATTATGATATTTTCAGATTAAATATAGTTATGATACATAAGTGGAGAATTGTGTGGAATAGAGGAAAAGATTGAAATTTCACATTTTATATTGATACATGCTGATTTTCTTAATAAATTCACAATTCTCGTTTAATGAATGAAAATTACGAAAGGAGAGAAAGGGTGAAACGACTCTACCTCACATTACTTAGCCTGCTGATAATGGTCCAGATAGGTATGGCACAGGAGACTTCTTCTGATGCAAAAAACCCTGAAGCGGGAAATGCATATAATAATGGTCTCGATTTAGCAAAAAAGGGAGATTTCAAATCGGCATTACCGAAATTTCAGGCGGCTATTACCGCCAGTCCCAATTTTTACGAAGCCTATTATATGCTCGGTTATTCACAGAAAAAACTGAATAAATACAATGAAGCAGTGAAAAGCTTTAATAAAGCAATTGAGGCAAACAGTAAATTCGAAAAGGCCTTTATCGCTTTAGGAAATCTTCAAATTGAAATGGAAGATTTTGATACCGCAATTAATTCGTTTAATGCCGTTGTTGTTTTTAATGATAAATCGGCACGAGCCCATTTTGGCGTTGGAAATGTATATTATAAGAAGAAAAACTATGCTCAGGCCATCCCGAGTCTTAAAAAAGCAGTAGAATTAAATGGAAAGTACGACCATGCGTTTAATGTTCTCGGGCTATGTCAGGCAAAAGAAAATCAACTGAACGATGCGGTTGCCTCATTTCAGTCTGCAATAAAAGTAACAAAAAGGAATTCCCGTAAAGGGAGTTATAGTTATCGTCTTGGGGGCATTCAGTCTAAATTGAAAAAATATAAAGCTGCAGAGAAATCGTATTTAACCGCTTTAAAGTTTTCCAAATCGCAAAGTATAATCGGTGGTGCTAATTTTGGTCTGGGTGAAGTATATAAAAAACTTGGCCGGAAGCAAAAAGCACTCGATTACTTCAAGAAAGCAACGAGAAACCGGCAATGGAAAGCTTCTGCAGAATATGAAATTGACATGATACGCAATCCAGATAAATATGCATATTAATTTAACTACAGGAGAGAAAGAACCTAAATGATTACTGTTAAAGTACGTGATAATGAGCCATTTGAGAAAGCTTTTAAGAGATTTACCAAAGCATGTGAAAAATCCGGTCTTATGTCGGAGATAAAAAAACATCAACATTTTGAAAAACCAAGTGAACAAAAGAAACGCCGCGTAAATGCCGCACGTCGTAAGATGCGTAAACTAATGGCAGAAGCCCGCTAATGACCACCGAAGAGCGCCTGCAGGAAGATATGAAACTGGCCCTGAAAGCCGGTAAAAAGGATGAATTGAGTGCTATCCGCCTGATGCGCGCCCAACTTAAGGATGCCCGGATTAATAAAAGTGATGATCTGACAGAGGATGAAGTCCTTGGTATCCTGCAGAAAACAGCAAAAAAAAGAAAAGAATCCATTGATATATTTCGCGATGGTAACCGGCAGGATCTCGCAGATAAAGAAACATTTGAACTCAGCGTGATTCAAAAATATCTGCCGGAGGAATTATCAGAGGAGTCGATTTTAGAGGTTGTCAATGCTGAGATTAAATCTTTGAATCTTAGCAACGATAAGGATATCGGCCGTCTTATGGGGACACTGATGCCTAAATTGAAAGGGATGGCAGACGGCAAACCGGTCCAGCAATTGGCGCGGAAAGCGCTTGCAGATCTTTCCAAATGAATTCTATTGATATATTTATTCTAATCTTTATTGCCTTCTTTTTTACCCGGGGTCTTTTTCGTGGATTTGTAATTGAACTCACAGCTCTGATAGGCCTGGTTCTTGGTTATTTTATAGCCATCTCATATGTTGGAATTATATCCACATTTGTACTCACACAATTTCCTGACCTCCCTGCGTCAGCTGTCAAAATTATTGGATTTGCCGTCCTGTTTATTGCCACAAATATAGTGCTAAAACTTGTGGCACAGATGGTTACCAAAACACTGAAATTTGCTATGTTGGGGTGGTTGAACCGCTGGCTGGGTGGTGTATTTGCATTGATTAAAAGTGTAATAATTTTATGTATTATCGTTTTGATTATTGATTTCTTACCATTCTCAGAAACTGCTCTGGGGAATGAAGAAGTACAAGGAAGCCAGTTATACCCCTTCCTCGATGCACTCGGACCGGAATTATACCGGCAAATAAATAATTTATCAACTTTACTATAGTAATAAAATGAGCTCGCTTGAAGTAAGACAAAATCTGGAATTTGAAAAAGTTCTGGGGTTTATCTCAAATAAATGTGTTAGTGAACTGGGTATTGCCCGGCTTTTGAATACTCAACTCATGTATCATGCGGAAGATATATCCCTTGAACTTAATACAGTTGAAGAGACAAAATCGGTATTTTTATCGGAATCGGGATTGCCCGTCTGGTCATTCTCCGATATCCGGCCACTTCTGGCAAAAATAGAACCCCTGGATAGCCACCTGGATGCCCCGGAATGCCGGCAAATTCAAAATTTGCTGGAAATTATATCTGAAATGATTCGATTTTTTGAAAAACACGATGGTAAATATCCACTCCTTTATAATATTATACACAATCTGGACGATCTGCATAATTTGCATAAATTGATAATCAGTACAATAGAACCTTCCGGTGCTATTTATGATAATGCCAGCCCCGATCTGAAACGAATTCGCCATGATATCTCGGGTGTCAGCAAGCAAATCAATATTAAACTTGATCGCATCCTTAACAAGCAGTCAGAGCATCTGCAGGAGAATTATATCACATTACGTGAAGGCAGGCTCGTACTGCCGGTTAGGGAATTTTCGGTCAATAGAGTCCCGGGAATCGTGCACGGACAATCTGCTTCCGGTCAAACGCATTTTGTGGAGCCATTTACGGTGGTTTCTCTGAATAATGAGATGCATGAATTATACATGCAGGAGAAACGGGAAATCATTCAAATTCTGAAGCGTATAACGAATATTATAAGAGATAATACACAACAGATCCAACTCAACCAGGATATTTTGGTAAAACTGGATGTGTTACAGGCCAAAGCGCAGTATGCCTTGAGTGTCAATGGTATTGCCCCCGATATATCGCAGGATTTTGAGTGGAATATTATCGACGGATTTCATCCATTGTTGATCAAGAAACCCGGTACTGAGGCGGTTCCATTATCACTGACTATCGGTGGAGAAAACCATATACTCATTATTACAGGACCAAATGCCGGTGGAAAAACAGTTGCGTTGAAAACATTGGGATTACTACAGTTACTTTTCCAAAGTGGATTTCATCTTCCTGTCAAAGAAAAATCGCATTTTCCGGTCTGTAAAAAAGTTTTTACTGTCATCGGTGATGAACAGTCTATTGAGGATGATCTGTCTACCTTTTCTTCTCATATTACCAAATTGAATAAAATTGTATCGGAATCAGGACATCGTTCACTGATTTTGATCGATGAAATTGGAACCGGTACGGATCCAGCCGAGGGATCCGCACTGGCAATTGCCGTACTTGAAGAGCTGAACCAACCGGGTATAGTGACAATAGTTACCACGCATCATAGTGAGTTGAAAGTTTTTGCGCACAAAATGGAGCATGTCCGGAACGCGGCTATGCAATTCGACCGGGATACCCTGGCTCCTAAATTTCAACTGGAGCTTGGAATTCCGGGCAGCAGTTATGCCTTTGATATCTCCCGTCGCCTGGGAGTCAAGCCGTCTATTCTCGGTCGGGCCCAAAAAATCCTTGGTGAGTCACATCATGATCTGGAAGAAATGATTTTGGCATTAGGTGATGTAAAACAAAGATATCAGAATGAGCTTGCAAAATTGTCAATAAAAAAGTCAGAATTACAGGGTATTCAGGCACTATACCGAACGCGGTCCGATGAACTTCACAAAAAAAAGAAGCAATTTGAAAATTCTGCATTAGAAGAAGCCCAGGATATACTTAGTACCGTGAATAAGACCATTGAAACTGTGGTCAGGCAAATCAGGGAATCCAATGCGGATCGTGATGTCCTTAAAAAGGGTCGTGTCCGGCTGGATGAACTGAAAATGACGATAACTCAAAAAATATCTGATCAAAAAGAGAAAAAAACCGTCTCAGTAAAAGATTTTAAAGAAGGGATGCTTGTTCGTAGTCGAAAATTTGCGATAACCGGACAAGTAGCAAAGGTGTTTAGCGATAAGAATGAAGTCGAACTCGAAATGAATGGTATTAAAATCATTGTCCCGGTAAATGATTTAGTGTTCGTTGATAAAAAAGATGATAAGCAAAATCAGAATCAGGTATTCAATACACTGAGCGCGCAAATTATCAACGAGATTGATGTCCGGGGAATGACGGCGGATGATGCTGTGTTAGAAGTGGAAAGATATCTGGATACAGCTCTTAACTCAGATTGGCAGGAATTAAGGATAATTCACGGTAAAGGCACCGGGGTTTTACGCCAGAGAATTCATACTTATTTAAAAAAGAATAAAAATATTTCCTCTTTTCGCCTGGGTAGAATTGGTGAGGGCGATACCGGGGTGACTATAGTAGATCGACATTAATGTCGATCTACAGGAGATACCATGACAAAATCAAAACTATTCCTGATTGATGGTTCTGCTATTTTTTACCGCAGTTACTTTGCATTCATCCGTAATCCACTGATTAATTCCAAGGGAGAAAATACCAGCTCGACATTTGGTTTTTTGAATACAATTTTTAAAATCATCGAAGCTGAAAAACCAGAGTACTTTTGTATTGTATTTGACACCAAAGCACCTACATTCCGGCATGATATGTATAGTGAATATAAGGCAACACGAGAAAAAATGCCGGATGAAATGGCCGAGACGATTCCCAGAATGATGCAGGCCCTAACAACCTTACAGATGAATTTAATGGAAAAAGATGGCTATGAAGCTGATGATATTATCGCGACAATCGCCAGGAAATGCGCCTCCCCTGAACTGGATATATTTATTGTCTCCGGTGATAAAGATTTTGCACAATTAGTATCAGAAAACATTTTTATCTATACGCCGGCAAAATCAGGATCTATGAGCTCAGAAATTCTCGGCCGAAGTGAAATAAAAGAAAAATACGGTGTCTATCCGGAACAGATTGTTGACTTTCTGGCTCTGATCGGCGATAAATCGGATAATGTGCCGGGAGTTCCGCGGGTCGGAGAAAAATCCGCGCAACCATTATTAGAGCAATATGGCGATTTGGATCAGATCTATATTCATGTTGACGATATTGCAAAAAATATGGTCAGGGAGCAGATTCGTGAAAACCGTGAAAGCGCATACCTGTCAAAAAAGCTGGTAACACTTGAGGACCAGGCTCCTGTTGATTTTACTCTGGAGGATCTTGTTTTAAAATCCTGGAATCAGCATGATGTTGATGTATTACTAAAAGACATGGAATTTAATCGTCTGATTGCCAGAGCGGCAAAAATAAACAATATTATCGCTGGTGAACCGGCAATCCAGGATGCGCCGGCTAAAAAACCGGGGCAACAGAAATATCAGCTTATAAATGATGAAAACAATCTGATTTCATTGATCGGGATATGGAAAAAGGTAGATGAATTTGTTTTTGATTTGGAAACGGATTCCCTGGATGTTTTCTCCGTAAAAATTGCCGGCATTGCTGTCTCATTTAAAAAGGATGAGGCATATTATATCGCAGTGAATCATCCTGATGCTAATCTTGAGGAAAAAACAGTACTTCGACTTCTGAAACCGATCTTTGAAGATAAAAATATAAAAAAAGTCGGTCAGAATATTAAGTTTGATGCTATGATTATGCGCGAGCATGGAATTGAAACGCAAAATATTTATTTTGATACCATGATTGCCGGCTTTTTAATTAATTCAAGTTACGGCCAACACAGTCTGGATAGCCTGGCCCAGGAATATCTCGACTATAAAACGATTTCGATTGAAGAAATTATTGGTACCGGGAAAAACCAGAAAAAAATGACTGAGCTACCGGTTGAAAATGTATACCGATATGCGTGTGAAGATGCCGATATCACCTGGCAGTTGATGCAGATACTTAAACCTAAACTTACAGATTTGGATCTGGATGATCTGTTCTATAATGTTGAAATGCCCCTGGTTAACGTTTTGATGACAATGGAAAAAAACGGTGTTACACTTGACCTCGATTTACTTACTGACCTGGCAAAAAAACTCGAAGAAGACATCATATTATTGGAAAAGGAAATTTATGAGCTGGCGGGTGAACATTTCAACATCAATTCACCACAACAATTAGGGCGGCTTCTGTTTGATAAGCTTGAGATTCATAAAGAATTAAATATGCGCAAACCAAAGCGCACAAAAACAGGCCAGTATGCTACCTCGGAGCAAATATTGGATAGATATCATCATCATGATCTACCCAAAAATATTCTTGAATACAGAAAACTGACCAAACTGAAAAATACTTATGTGGATGCATTACCCAATTTGATCAACCCTGTCACCGGACAGGTGCATACGTCCTTCAATCAAACCATTACCGCCACCGGCAGATTATCGAGTGTTAATCCAAACTTGCAAAATATTCCCATCCGGACTGAAATCGGAAAACAGATGCGTAAAGCATTTATACCAACAGATAAGAAAAATTATATACTAAGTGCTGATTATTCCCAGATAGAACTGCGTATCATGGCTCATTTATCTCAGGATCCGAATATGTGTGGAAGTTTCGAAAAGGATCTGGACATTCATGCCGCTACTGCAGCCCGCATATTTAATATTCCGATTGAAGAAGTCGATGCGGATCATCGCAGGAAGGCAAAAGAGATAAATTTTGGAATTATTTTTGGCATGAGTAAGTACGGTTTGGCAAATCGCCTTGATATATCAGTCCAGGAGGCCGAACAGTTTATTTACGATTATTTCGCACTTTACAGCAAAGTGCAGCAGTTTATGCAATCGACCATAGCCGGAGCAAACAGAGAAGGATATGTACGGACTATGCGGGGTAGAATCCGATATCTTCCACAGATATACAGTACAAACCGACAATTACGGGAATTTGCAGAACGCACATCTATCAATACGCCAATTCAGGGAAGTGCAGCGGATTTGATAAAACTGGCTATGATTGATATTCATCAGGAGATGAAAGACCGAGAACTGGCAAGTAAAATGCTGCTGCAGGTCCACGATGAACTGGTTTTCGAAGTTCCGGATAAGGAATTGGAAATTATGTCGGGGTTGGTCAAAAATAAAATGGAAAATGCCATGCAACTTAATGTTCCGGTAAAAGTCGATGTCGGTATCGGTAAAAATTGGTTGGAAGCCCATTAATCCAGGCTAAGCTCAAGACCTTCTTTAGCACCGATGATTTTCATATTACTTCCTGCTTGCCATGATATCTTTTTTGCCGAATCTACTATATTGTCCACAAAATCATCATCATGTACCGGATCATGATGGAATAGTACCAATGTGTTAACATTGGCTTCAAGCGCTACTTTTACGGTATAATCATATGGTGAATGACCCCACTGATATTTCGTTTTATATTCTTCCGGGGTATACTGGGCATCATGGATGAATATATCCGCATCCCGGGCAAAACTGATCAGGCGCTGGTTATTATCCTCAACAATTTTTATTTCATTCGGATTATCAGTATCCTGTGTGGCATTGGGATATATAGGATATGGTTCATTATCACTTATGTATACGATCGCTTTGTCATTAATGTAAAATTTATAGCCGAGTGCATAGCCCGGATGGTTAAGATACATGGTTTCAATTTTGATTCCTTCAACAGTGTATTCTCCCGCGTACATTTCCTGAAATATAAATTTTGATGCCATTTCATCAATCTGAACGGGAAAATTAACAGGATTCATTTGATCAGCCAAGATATCCTCCAGCTTCAGATCGGCTTCCTGTGCTCCGTGGAATACAAATTCGTTTCCCGGGATAAATGCCGGTACAAAGAAGGGAATACCCTGAATATGATCCCAATGCATATGGCTGATAAATAAGTGTGATTTAATGGGCTTACCCAATGTCATCAGATACTGACCAAAGACACGAAGTCCCGAACCGGCGTCAAGTATAAAAAAATTATCACCGTCGTAATTGAGCTCAAGACAAGGCGTATTACCCCCATACCGGTTGGTTTGCGGGCCGGGCGTTGGGATAGAACCGCGCACACCCCAAAATTTTACATATGCCATCGCGTATTCCTTTTATAAGTATTTTTTTATTTCTTCTATTATCTCTGATCCCTTTATTGGTTTAATTAAATATGAGCTCGCTCCAAAGCTCATGGCTTTTTTCTGGTCAACGGGATAGGCCTTGCTGGTATATATAATTACCGGTAGTTTTTCAAGACCCTTTGTCTCCCGAATATTTTTAAGAATCGTAAAGCCGTCAATATCCGGCATCATAATGTCTAACAAGATTAAATGAGGATTGATTTCCTGAATAATCTCTAACGCATGTGTATTATCCCTGGTGGTATGACAGGAATAACCGTGGGTGGCAAACAGATGTTCCAGGAACTCTAATTGAACGTCATTATCGTCAATAACAAGTATATCAATTGGTTTACCCACTTTTAGCCTCCTGAGGTGATCGGTTGCAAATTGTCAGCCTCCATGTACTCGTTTTTATATGTAACATAATTTTGGGCATAGCTAATATTTTTCTCTTTTTCCTCATCTGTCAATTCGCGAATAATTTTTGCAGGCGAACCTGCAATCAGAACCCCGGCTGGATATTTTCTCTTCTCACGTACCAATGATCCGGCAGCAACAATCGAATACTCGCCAATTTCACAATTATCTAAAATGGTAGATCCAATGCCAATCAGTGTCGTATCCTTTATAATGCAACCATGAAGCGTAACGCTATGTGCAACGGTCACCCTGTTTCCAATAACCAGTGGATACATACCGTTTGTCACATGCAGCATCGAATTATCCTGTATATTTGTTTTTTTTCCGATTTTAATATAATGTACATCCCCGCGGATTGTAACATTGAACCAGATACCGGAATCACGGCCTATGCAAACATCACCTATCACATCGGCAGAGGGCGCCACATACACGGTCTTATGTATTTCAGGTGTTAAATTTTTAAATCTGTAGATCATGTATATAATTTCATTAGAATCAACTGAATTACGACCTGTTCAGAATCCTGTAAATAATGATCGCAAATATAAGACACATAGTCATTAAATCATATGACTAAAATCACTACTTGAATAAATAGTAGCCTCTAACTCAAAGACACAAAGTTTTAATAATCATAGATTTAAGGTATCTTAAAAAAATATTTAAATACTCGCTTGAAAAGTCATAATACAGCTAAGTGATTAATTCTTCGAGACTTAGAGCCTTTGCCTGCCCCACGCCTGCCGGCGGGCACGGCGCCGTAGGC